>JAZGFD010000187.1:0-2812 GCA_036479115.1 Saprospiraceae bacterium
CTTCCTGCTATGCCTTCATTTGTCACTATTTCTATAGCACTTCCTCCCGTCGCAAAAACTCCATCCCATCCTTCTAAAGGCTGGGTCACATTATTACTTCCTCCATTCCATAAACCAAGATTCGAAACACTGTAATGTCCATTTAGATTAAAATTTGTTTCAAATATCAACCCAGTAGATTTTTCACTTAGGATGGTCACATCATTATCTACTAATAATTGTCCTGTCGAATCTATACAAATAATAGCTTCGACTCCACTATATCCACGATCTATTAATGTTACATTGTTCAATGTCAAAATACCACTATTGTAAATCGTGCTTCCTTCAACAAACTTGCCACCTATTATTGTCAATCCATCTATAATAACGTGAACCCCTTCATTAATTCTAAAAAAAGGAGCATCTGCATCTGTTCTTAAGTAAATAGATCCAGTAGGATCAAGTATCGTAATATCATTAGATATGACAATGACACTATCAATGCTCAGTGTATCACCTATCAATACTTGATCAAAAAGAACCGTGTCTCCAACTGCACTGCAGGATATAACTTCTCTTAACGACCCAAGTCCACTATCTGTAGTGTTAAGAACCATATCACAAGACATCTCAATATGACTAGTAGAAGAAAGAAGATTCAAAAGAAGATAGGTCAGTAAGTACATAAATGGTTTATCGCTATGCCTTAGAACTATACAATCAATCTCATTATTGCCCCTAATATTCGCTCACACTAGTGTGCCTCAATATTGACAAGGTTGCTCGACACTTCAATTCATAATTTATTGCGTTCTTTAGCCAACTGAAACATAAATTAAGTCATGATGAAAAAAGACTTTTTAACAAATGGCTTTACAAAATTAGAATGCTTAATACCTCATGCTGAAGTCGAAAGCATTCTAACTATATATGAAGTTCTTCTGAATTCTGACTAACGTCCACAAGTCACTGGTTATCAGCTGTAAAATTAAGAACTAAAACCAAGATCTTCCGTAGTCAAACTCAATTTATTGATTTTCTTCCGCATTCGCTTAGCAATCCCTTGCTTTCTTTTTTGATCTAAATACATATATTCTTCAGGTGGGTTATATTCTTGATGCTTGGTCACCATATTCCAAATGATCACTCCTAATTTACGAGCTGTTGCGGTTATTGCAATCTGTCTACCCTTCTTATAGGCAATCCTTGTGAAAAATCTTGCCAGATGACCTTCCTTCAGATTTCCAATAGCATTGGCCGCATTGCGTAGTGCTATTTTTAGTCGGCCACTTCCTTTTGGTGTTGTATTACTTAATGTTCTTCCTCCTGATATTTTGTTGTTTGGTGCCAAGCGCATCCATGAGGTAAATTCTTTGCCGCTACTGAACCTTTTTAAGCCCTCTGGCCCTACCTCACTCATTAATGATAATACTGTGGAATGACTCACTCCTTCTATTTTCATTAAATCTACTCCACCAAAGTATTGATAGGACACTATATTTAAGTCGATGTTTTTAGGTGTATTTTTATTCCTTCTTTTATGAGGTTTGTCTTCTGGTAAGTCATCAATTGGGTTTTCCAGTAAAGAAAAATATTCATCAAGAAATGATTTTATCCGCTCATCACATGCCTCCACTTTGGACTTGAAAAACAAGTAGGCTTCATAGTCTTGCTTTAAGCCAAAAAGATATTCTTTTCGATTATTGCCATGTAGAGCTTTGGCTATTTCTTCCTCTGACTTTTTACAATTATAATGTCTATGTGAGGCCAAACTATGCGGATCCAGATTCCCTTTACAGATATCTGCTATTATCTTCATTCCTGTCAACCCACATATATCTTTAACCACTACGTCTAATCTGAAATTTAAGAGCTTCAAAAACTTTTGCATCCTTGATGAACTGTGGGCTGCTAAACTTAGCATTTTACTTCTCTGTCTGCAATAGGCTCGCAATTGACCAGTAGTTTCATCTGGTAAAAAACTTCCGCTGAGCAAGCCTATTGTATGTAATTTTTGAATCCACATGCAATCAAGAACATCAGTTTTTTTTCCTTTGATGTTCTTGGTAAACTTTCCATTCACCAAGATTACTGTAATTCCTTGGCTTATCAGCTCTGCGTAAAGATTCTGCCAATAATCACCTGTCGATTCCATAGCAACTGTGTCAATATGGTTTTCCAGCAACCACTTAGATAAATTCCCCAAATCTTCAGAATACACCCCAAACTCTTTTACATCTTCTTTCGTGTTTTGCCCAATACTTACATAGTGAGACTTACTTCCAACATCGATTCCTCCTGCATTTGGATTAACTACTGCCAATTCCATCATTTTTTTCCTTGCCATTTTTATTTGTTTTATTTGTGAAAAAATGACCCTAAGAAAATGTATTTAATTAATTTGATAATTATTCTGAACGGGGTCCTTGCGGCCACCAATTAATTTATCATCAGTCCAATAAGATTACCAGACTTCTTACATTTCAACCAGAATGAAGCACGGGCTTTTATGCACCTCTTTAAAAAACGGCCTTACATAGAGCCTCTCTAAAGATAAGATTTTCATTTCGTTAGCAACCTAATTTAATTGGCCTTAGAAAATTTATTTGCTTTTTATAATCAATTTTAGTGCGCCCAATTTGGAGAATGATAGACAACGTACAGAGGGATATAGAAGTGATTTAGGGGGAACAGGAGAAGAAAAAAGATCGAATGAAAAAATAACTCAAATCATGCGTCCTAGCATGATTGAACCCCTCTTATCAGAATGCCCCCTTTACCAGCTCGTATTAGAACATGCAAAAGATTTGTTAGGTGATGACATGGAACT
>JAZGFD010000188.1:0-2866 GCA_036479115.1 Saprospiraceae bacterium
GAGTCCACTCTGGAAACTAACATTTTTTATAAAAAGAGTTATTTTGGATGAAATTTGCATTTTTTGAGATTCGGTGATGCATGAGTATCAGCGAGTTGAGTAAAATGTAAATTTCGCCAAAAGAAACATTTTTTGGTTTTGTAAGTTTTCGGAGTAGACTCAATTATATCCTCCTGAACGGGATTATTTTCCTCATGGGGAAAAAGTAAAATGAATAGTACGAAATGTATAATTATTGCTTACCTCTATATAATACAATCGTATGGAACAAAAAAGTTGATATAACTTATACTATATTATTTTAGCCATGATGGGTTTTTTATGTCAAAGTCAATTACTATATTATTTATTCTCTATGTTTTTTCTTCTACCGATACTGTTGTCGCGCAATCATCTCAAATTATACGTTGTAGTACCACCCAGAAATACCAGATGGCCATTGAAAAAAACCCTAAAATATTAGAAAAAAGAAAACAGGCTCAAAAGTCAATGGATCAGTGGATGAAAAAGTACAGGGGAGATGAAAACTTCCGAAAATCTATGGCTGTAGTAACGATCCCTGTGGTAGTACATGTGTTATATGCAAATAGTACACAGAACATATCAGATGCTCAGATCCAATCTCAAATCGTCGTACTAACTGATGATTTTAGAAAATTGAATTCTGACTTTAATAATACACCTGCTGTCTTTCAGGCTGTTGCTGCAGACGTAGAGCTTGAATTTTGTTTGGCAACTGAAGACCCCAATGGAAATGCTATTACTGGAATAACAAGAAAATCGGTATCTGCTAACTTCAATTTGGAAAATAGCTATGCCAATTCCGCTCAAGGGGGCACTCCCGCATGGGATAGAGGCAAATATTTAAACATTTGGGTGGGTGATTTAGGCGGAGGTTTATTGGGGTTCGCATATCTGCCCGGTGGTTCGCCTAGTGCAGCAGAAGACGGAGTAGTAATTGAATACCGCGCATTTGGGACTATTGAGACTGCAGGAACTGGAGGTTTCGATCCGTTTAATCTCGGCAGAACGGCGACTCACGAAGTAGGACATTTTTTAAACCTAGAACACATCTGGGGCGGTGGCGGATGCGGTAATGATGACTTTGTCACTGATACTCCGCCACAAAATGGAGAGAGTTCCGGTTGTCCTAGTTTCCCACTCACAGATAATTGTACTAGTGGCAATGGAATAATGTTTCAGAATTACATGGATTATTCTGATGATGTGTGTATGTCTTTATTCACTCAAGGTCAAAAAACCAGAATGCTAGCAGGACTCAATCACAACACCAGATCAGGATTGTTAACATCTACTGGATGTAGTGGCGGAGGAGGAGGCTGTGATGATGGCCTAGTGGATTGTAATGGCACATGCCTACCAGCACCTTGCCCATGTGATCCTTCTGATATTTTTATTAGCCCACTTAACCTGTCTATCACATTTGACAATTATGCAGTTGAATCCAGTTGGGATATCAAATCTAGTAATGGTACAATTCTGCACAGTGCCAACTACAATGCAGGTGATAATAACAGTACAATTATAGTACCAGCACTGAACCTTAACGATGGAGTAGACTTTTCATTTAATTTTTATGACTCCTTTGATGATGGCATATGTTGTGGTTTTGGTAGTGGGAGTTATAGTATGAAAGATGCATCTGGAGCTGAGATAGCGACAGGAGGTCAGTTTACAAGTTCGGTGTCACATCTGTTTTGTATTGCGTCAATTGATCTATGTAGTAATGGTATTCAAGATACTGGGGAGGATGCTGTAGACTGTGGTGGCAACTGCCCACCTTGCGTCACAGGCTGTAGTGATACAAATGCTCATAATTACGACCCGGAAGTTGACATTGTTGATAATAGCCTATGCCTTACATGTATAGATAATACTCAAAATGGCGATGAATCTGGTATCGACTGTGGAGGAAAAAAATGTGGGCCTTGTGATTGTGATAGTACTGATTATACTAGTTCCAGCCAGTATAATGCAAACACGACGATTTATGCTCAAAATATGATAGTCTCAGATCATCCTGTAAATTCTAATGTAAATGTGTTATTTGTAGCAGGCAATAGTATAACTCTTAATCCTGGCTTCGAAGTGGCTGAGAGTGGCATCTTTGAAGCCAGAATAGAATTATGTACTAATATGGTCACCTATGATCCCAAGTCCAAGAGTGACAAAAATTAAAAGTCATGATAGTCGTTTCTGACCAGCATGCCATTGCGAGAAACTGACCCCCTTGAGAAAAAATTGATGCATAAAAAATGTTCCCTACAGGATATATAGAACTCGGGAGGTGTTCTTTTAGAATAAACAAATTAGTAACCATAGCAGATATGAACCTGAAGGGTTCAACTCAGGGTTAATATTCATGCGAAAATAGCTTGTGTCTATCATAAAAAATGTAATTTTTAAGTTCAAAAGCACACCACCTGAGTAGTCACGAAGGCAGAATATAAAACGAACTTGCTAATCCTAATACGTTTGGACTTGTAGCAGGAATATTATTGAGTCCACTCCGGAAACAGACATTTTTCACAAAATGAGTTGTTTTAGATGAGATTTACATTTATTGAGATTCGGTGATGCCTGAATATCAGCTAATTGAAAAAAATATAAAGATCGCCAAAAGAAACTTTTTTGATTTTGTGTGTTTCCGGAGTGGGCTCATTATTGATATCTCTGATCCAGATATTGACATCGATTTGGTTACTCGCTGGGTGATAAAATTAGAAAGATCACTAAATAATTGACAAAGGACATCACGTCGGGCAATCTCAACTGTAGTATTCCCTTCCATACCACAACCGGGCTCAAAATATAAATTAAAGTAACCCGAATTAACACAAAGGAT
>JAZGFD010000189.1:0-3241 GCA_036479115.1 Saprospiraceae bacterium
ATAATTTGATCCTGAACGAGGCAAAAAACGCAGTCATAGCAGTAGATATGGCGAGTATTTTTAACAAAGAGCAGGTTCAAAAGATGCCAAAGTTACCCGTCAATTTATCCTTGACAGAGCACTAGTGCTACTGGTTTGAAGAAAAACCCTTATTCGCAAACATCTTCCTCTATTCTTTCCAATATAATCTTAGCCTCCTTTAAATTTTTTACTCCTTCTTTTATCATTATCAAAAAATCAGGTGTTTGTTTGATAGTCAATCCTAATTTTTGGCCATCAGTAGAGATGTAGACCATTAGTTTGTGGAAAATTTTTGATTCAAAGAACGGTGATTGTGGGTTTCTGATAAAGAAACACCGCATCTTATTTCGCTTTAAACTCAATCTTTCAAAACCAAAAGTTTTACACAAATTTCTGAGTAATATTCCTAAAAACAACCCTTCTGCTTCTTTAGGAAGAGGGCCAAAACGATCTATCAGCTTATTTCTAAAATCCTCCAAATCTTTTTCATTATCTAAAGAATCGAGTTCTGTATATAAGTTTAGTCGCTCCTGAATATTATTCACATAAGTATCAGGAAGTAGCATCTCTGAATCAGTATCAATTTCTACATCTCTCACATATTTTCTCTCTTCTGTTAACTCTTCTTTAAATAACTCATTAAACTCAGTTTCTTTAAGTTCTACCACTGCGTCTTCCAGAATCCGCTGATAAGTCTCATAACCAATATCAGATATAAACCCACTCTGTTCACTTCCTAATAGGTTACCTGCTCCTCTTATATCCATATCTTTCATAGCGATGTGAAACCCACTACCCAAATCTGAAAACTCTTCAACTGTCTGAAGTCGCTTCCTTGCTTCAGAAGTCAATACTGATAACGGCGGAGCGAATAAATAACAATAAGCCTTAGTATTAGAGCGACCTACTCTTCCTCGCAATTGGTGCAAGTCACTCAATCCAAAATGGTGGGCATTATTGATAATTATAGTATTTGCATTAGGAATATCGAGGCCCGTCTCAATAATATTAGTAGAAATGAGTACATCAAATTTACCATCTATAAAATCGAGCAATGTCCTTTCCAAAACTTTAGGATCCATCTGCCCATGTGCCATTTGTATGTTTATATCGGGGCACAAATTGCGCACCATAATGGTGATACCCATAAGAGATTTTACCCTATTATGTACAAAGAAAACCTGACCCCCTCTATTTACTTCGTGATAGATAGATTCTTTGATTGTCTCTTGGTTAAATATTTTTCTTTCAGTATAAATGGGTTGTCTATTTGGTGGTGGGGTTTTGATGATGGAAAGGTCACGGGCATTCATAAGGGAGAACTGTAGGGTTCTAGGTATCGGTGTAGCAGTAAGAGTAAGGGTGTCCACATTTACCTTAAGTGATCTTAATTTTTCTTTTGCCGCCACACCAAATTTTTGCTCCTCATCTATAATCAGCAACCCCAAGTCCTTAAATTCTAATTTTTTATTCAATATAGCATGGGTGCCAATAAGGATATCTAATTTTCCCTCTTTGACATTTTTAAAAATCTGGGTCTTTTCAGCAGCAGTCCTGAATCTATTTACATAATCCACTTCTATAGGAAAGCCTTCATATCTATTAGTAAAGGTCTTATAATGTTGAATCGCGAGGATAGTTGTCGGTACAAGAATGGCAACTTGTTTTCCATTCACCGCGGCTTTAAAAGCTGCCCTCACAGCAATCTCAGTTTTCCCAAACCCTACATCGCCACAAATAAGTCTATCCATAGGATATTCTTTCTCCATATCATCTTTGGTTAATTTGCTTGCCTCAAACTGATCAGGAGTGTCCTCATACATGAAGGATGCTTCTAGCTCGTTTTGCAAGTATCCATCTGGTTGACAGGAAAATCCAGGAGTCGACTTTCTTTTTGCGTAAAGCTTAATAAGCTCTTTTGCAATGTCTTTGATTTTTTTCTTGGTCTTGTTTTTTAATTTTTTCCAGGTATCGCTGCCTATTTTGTCTAGCCTTGGAGGCGTTCCATCTTTGCCTATATATTTAGATATTTTATGTAATGAATTGATCCCAACATACAGCAGATCATTGTTCTTGTAGATCAGCCTTACTGATTCCTGAATATGTCCAGCTATGTCTATTTTTTCTAATCCTGAATACTTGCCCACTCCATGATCTATATGAACCACCCAATCACCTGTTTGCAATTCTCTGAGCATTTTGAGGCTCATTGCCTGATCTTTAGTAAAACCTCGTCTAATTTTATACCTGTGAAACCGATCAAAAATTTGATGATCTGTGTAGCAGGCTATTTTTAGTACAGGATCTACAAACCCTGCATTAATAGCCTTAGAAATTGGATGGAATTTGACTTTGGCACCCAAGTCCTTAAATATAGAATAAAACCTTTCTATCTGTCGAGAGTTTTCTGTGAAAATAAAGTTTTCATAACCCTCCTTTTCTTTTTCTAAAAGGTCGTCAATAAGTAGAATGAATTTCCTATTAAAGCTGGGTTGTGGTTTTGTGCCATAATTAATGCTGACATTATAATCAAACTTAATGCTGGGTTGTTTTAAGAAAATAAGAGTATTATCTGTAGCTGTTTTTAAAATTTCGTTGGGATATATAAAAGCGCTGTCTTTGAAAATTTCTTTGAGTCTTTCATCTTCTACACTGCCTATTTTTTTAGAAAATTCTACAGCTTTTTCAAAACATGTTTGGATACGATCGAGCATCATATCAAAATCTTTGATCCAAATAATGGTGTTTTTAGGAAATACTTCAAAAATATTGACCTTATCCTCCTTACTAAATTGGCCTGTTACATTAGGTATTATCGCAACCTTTGCTATGTTCCTTATTGACAGTTGGGTTGTGGGGTTAAACATTCTAATGCTCTCTACTTCTTCATCAAAAAGCTCTACTCTATAAGGCCATTCATTACCAAAAGAAAATATGTCAACAATACCACCTCTTATTGCAAACTGCCCTGGTTCATATACAAAATCGACTCTATCAAAGCCAAACTCAATCAGAATTTCGATAATAGTGTCGAGATCGACTATTTCTTCTTTACTGATTTCTATACGCTGATCATTGAGTAGTTTAGGGTTTACTACTTTTTCAAACAAAGCCTCTGGGTAGGTGACAACTATTTGCCCTTTTGATAATCCTAGGGAAAGGCGATTCATACTTTCGGTTCTCTGGAGGATATTATGGCTTGCTATTTCTTCAAAATGCA
>JAZGFD010000190.1:0-6943 GCA_036479115.1 Saprospiraceae bacterium
ATGTAGTAATTAGTGGAAAAAAACAGACTTTAAATATTGGAGACAATAATGAATTGGATTTAGGCTAATTTTTTTTCTATACGTCTAGAATACTCTGTGTAAAATCTTTTTGAAGTACTAATCTGATATTATTTAGCACAATATCACCCATGGAGTTGCACTTATTAAAACTTTCATTTTCATGATGATAAGCTAAATCTTGTTTTAGAGATTTTACTTTTTGAGGAAATGATAAGTCGTCTTTAATCATAACTCGTAGCAATTCATTAAGCCTTGTCCTTGTAGCTCGGGCTCTTCTTGCTATTAGCGACCGTTCTTCTAATTGGTATTGGGCTACAGTATCATGGTTAAGATGCTCCAGCCCCACATTAATGATTGGATTATTTTCCTTGAAATATTGTGGAAGATAAAAACTCTTCCACCCTTCATATGATTGTTGGTCAAAATCAATTGCCCTAATGCGATATTGATTGCCTTCTATGTCAGGAGTAATATCCACGATAAAATTATAAGAGCGCATATCACCTAATAATCGAACAAAGCATCTTTCATTAAATTTTATAAACTCTTTTGCGATTCTTATTTGATCTAACTTTCCTACATCCAAATGATTTTGTATGAAAACATCGCCAGGCATGCCGGCTATATGTTCTTCAACTAAAGTCTGTTCACCTGTGAGATAATTAATACTACTTGGAGAGAGGAGTTCTTCTAATTCAAGTCCATATATACGAGAGGCATCTGATTTTTTTATATAGAAATGGTCATAATTGTCATTCAAAAGGTTAATAATCCTTACTCTGAATGGCTTGGTGTTACCAAATGTACAATAGTCTATTCTATCTACTGACAGGTGATCTAGAGCATCAGTATCGCCATCCGTTTTAAGAAGTGTATATATGTGGCACAGAGCATTGTTAATTTCTGAAACCTCAGAATCTGTATAATATACAGTCTCCCATAAAGTGTCTTCTCCTTTAGAATTAATGAGAGGAACCCGGGCCATGTACCTATTCATATCGTCATAGAGTATGGGAAGATTGATGGCTCTATTGTACTTCTTAAGATATTCGGAAAGCCCTTTTGAGGTTTTAAATCTTATTTTCTTTTTTGATGGTTTGTTTCCTTTCATCTTGAAATCAGTAATTCTAATGATATGCAACTGCTCAGGCAGGCATTTTTGGTATAAAAATTTGTTTTTTTTTAGAGAAAGCTCATTTTTTAAAGCATAGCACAGTTATGGTAAAAAAAGCTAAAATATAGAAAGAAATAAATTTTTATTGTTCAAAATTGGCTCCTCCTAAGTAATTGCCTTCATATAGTATGTTGAAAATAGTATGTCAAGCTCAAATAAATTAAAATATCACCATGTGATTGAATTTCACAATTTCTCTAGCTGGTTCGTAGAGAGGTTATGAAACCAAAGTTTTGGGAAAAAATACAAGCTCATTTTTGTGTACAAAGCATCAGACTTCTTTTTCCGCCACTATCTAAACGGTTTTGTCATAATAAATGTTGAGTTGGTCGAAAAAGAGGTAAGGCATTATAAAAAGTGATATTATTTTAATATCATTATGATATTGTTGTAATATAAAAATTATAATCTATGAAAGAAATAAGGAAGACAGCATTGTCTGGATTTATTGCACTAGGAGGAAGTGTACTTTATATAGCTGCATGCTTGTCAGCAATACCCATTTGGACGAGTACGATGCCCTGGTTAATAGTGCCAATGGTGTTACTATTAATTATATTTATTCTTGGTTTTACCGTAATTTATCCCAATCAATCCAGAGTTTTAACCTTTTTTGGCAAATATATAGGGACTATAAGACAGAATGGATTTTTATGGGTAAATCCACTGATTCGCAAAAAAAAGATATCGCTTAGAGCTAGAAATTTTGACAGCGAAAGAATAAAAGTGAATGATAAAAGGGGCAACCCGATAATGATCAGTGTAATAATGGTATGGAAAGTAGATGAGACCTATAGAGCAGCTTTTGATGTGGATGATTATGAAAGTTTTGTAAAAATACAATCTGATGCTGCCGTGCGTAAGTTAGCAGGTATGTATTCCTATGATAATTTTGATGACAATCAAGAAGAGCTTACACTTAGGTCAGATTTTGAAGCAGTAAACAAGACTTTAGAAAAAGAATTGGATGAGAGGCTTACAATAGCAGGTATTGAAGTAGTTGAAGCTAGAATAGGGTATCTGGCCTACTCTCAGGAAATAGCCAGTGCCATGCTCAGAAGGCAACAGGCAGAGGCTGTAGTAGCCGCAAGGCTAAAAATAGTGGAGGGCGCTGTGGGCATGGTGGAAAATGCTCTTTTAAAACTATCCGAAAAGAATATTATTGAATTAGACGCGGATAAAAGAGCCACTATGGTCAATAATTTAATGGTAGTTTTATGTTCAGATAAAGAAGCAACTCCTGTAATTAATGCTGGAACATTAATGCAGTAATGAGCAAAAAAAAATTCGTATTGCGCATTGATGAAAATGTCATGAAAGCCGTAGAAAAATGGGCTCATGACGAGTTCCGATCAGTAAATGGCCAGCTGGAATGGATCGTTACGAGATATTTGCAGCAAAACAAAAGAATGTTAAAAAATAAGATCGTTGACAAGGCTGACTACAATGACGACGACAATGACGACTCTATAGAATGAACGACAGAAGAGAATACAAGTCATTCACTTTTGCTTCATTTATTGTAGTGTTACTTCTGCTTCTTTTGTTTTGCCATTGCGGATGTATGTAATTAGTATTTTCGTATCTTTTGATGTCGATCTTATGATCCGTGCCAGATCATCAAATGATAATATCTCATTGCCGTCAATTTTGACAATTTTATCATTTACCTTGAGTTTTGCTTTGGCTGCTGGGCTGTGTTCTATAATCTCAGCAATAAGGACACCACCATCTACTTCATCAATAAACACACCAAGACTTGGCCTTTCTTCTTCAACATCTCGATCACTATAATTGGGCAAATTGAATTGAAAAGGCATGTCATTATTATCTTGTTCATTAAAATTATTCAATAGAGAGTCAATATTAAAAGGCATATGTCCATCACCAAAATTGAACATTTGACCAAATGATTTAAATGCTTCTGGGTTAAAATTGCCGAAGGTGTTACCAAAATTGTTGTCTTTGAGAGCTACTTTTTTCTCGAAAGATTGGCCGTCTCTCACTATGCTCAATAAAACCTCGTCACCATTTAATTTATCCTCAATGTAAGACTTGATATCACCAATATTATTAACTACAAAACCATCAACAGAAATGATGATGTCTCCTTTTCTTAATTCTGCTTCTTCAGCTCCTGACCTTGTAGCTACCTTGCTAATTACAGCTTGACCTGTTTCAAATGACAGTATCACACCTAAAGTAGGTCCATGGCCTTCTGGCTCACTATTCCCAAACCCCAAATTCTCAAAATCAAAATTGTTGAAATCAAAACTTCCTTTTCCAAAAGGAGTTATATTTTCAGATTCTTTTATTGCATCTTCTATTTCTTGATCTGTCATATCTCCATTGCTAGAGCGAATAATTTTTTTTGATATGACATTTCCATTTTCATCTTTTACTTTTTCTATGATGATAATTTCCTTTTTCTTCTCCTTCTCTTTATTCGAGTTGTAGTTCTGTGCGGCAAGTGAGATAGAGCACAACGAGACTAAAATGACGCATGACAATGACCTTTTCAATAACTTATACATGTGTTTATTTTTTTGTACCTATTCAGGTGGAGCCATTTTTTTACCTTAAAAGCGCCTACCAAAATAAGCAGTTGCCCCAAATTTATTACTGAATATCAATGTATGCATCATTTATTAAGTTAAATCGAAGTTAACAGACCTTAATATTCTGATAACTACTCTTTGATAGTAATGTAAAATTTCGGCAACAACAGGTGGTATCAATTTTGGCTAAAAAAGTTCTTTTACCACTATACTTCGGCAATTTATATCTCAAATCGAAGATATGCTAAGATAATCGAGATTCACTAACACATAAAATATGTTAGTAATAGCGCTGCTATTAATATAGAAATAGCTTGTGTATAGCAATAAAATAGCAATTTTACCTGCTTGTTTGGCAGACAGGTCTCAAAAAACCCCACCTGAGCAGTTACAGATTTCGAAATGTATAAAAATTTTACATTCATCAAACTATAAAGACTTGAAAACCAAGAGCATAGAAAAAAAGGAAATATGAAAAATCAATCTCGATACGGTATATTCGAGTTTTTAAGATTTATATGAAGAAAAATGCCATTTTAATCATTATTATCTTAATCAGTATTGCGCTGATAGGATTGACAATTATTCAATTTATTTGGATTAAAGGGGGTATTGATCTTACGGCTCAAAATTTTGATGATAAGGTTAATTCTATTTTAGTAAGAACCAAATTACAGCTAGAAAATTTGGCTGAATATCAGGAAGGAGTAACCAAAGATCTCAATCAGCTGAAAGTACAGAACCGTTCTATTTTTAAAGCTGAAATAGACCCTCTTACTGACTTTAGAACGCCTTCATTTGGTACAGATAGATTTTATACATGGCGCAGTGCTCCAAAAGCAGCTTTTGAAAATATAAACCTCTATGAGTTGGATAAATTCATGAAGAAAGAAGTTATGGATGAAAAAATAAGTTTGGATTATAATTATGGAGTGTTTTCTAATGAGGATGAGAGCTACATGATACTAAATGGCAAGTATGCGGTAGTAATGGAAAATGTGGAAGGGAGTGATCTCGAAGTCAACCAAAGTCTTAGTAGATCAGAATATAAAATTGACCTTTTTATTGATGATATGGGTAAGTCTCCTGGCCAACTCAGGTTGTTTTTCCCTGCGAGGACCTCATTTTTAATCCGGTCTTCATTAAGCTCTCTTATCAGCTCTTTACTGTTTACAGGAATTATTCTTTTTTGTTTTATTTATACGATAACAGTAATTATGACACAGCGCAAAGTGTCTCTAATGAAGACCGATTTTATTAATAATATGACACATGAATTTAAGACTCCTATTGCTACAATATCTCTTGCTACAGATTCTATTTTAAGTCCTAAGATATTGGGCGATGATAATAAAGTAAAAAGATTTATCAATATTATAAAACAGGAGAATAAACGTATGCTAGGTCAGGTTGAGAAAGTGTTACAAATTGGGCAATTAGAAAAAAGAGATTTTCAACTTAAAATATCTGTTGTAGATATAAACAATATAGTAAGAGACGCAGTAGATCACACTTCTTTAACAGTGAATAAACTTGGCGGAGAAATTACTTTTAATTTGGATAAAAATATTGCACCTTTACAAATAGATGAAATTCATGTGTCTAATGTGGTTCATAATCTTTTGGATAACGCTACTAAATATTCGTCGGGTACCCCTAAAATACATTTGAATACAATACAGCATGAAACTGCCGTGGAAGTAAGTGTAAAAGATCACGGTATAGGCATGACTAAAGAAGAAGTAAGAAGAATTTTTGATAAATTTTATCGCGTAAGTACTGGTAATTTGCACGATGTAAAAGGTTTTGGGCTTGGGTTAAGTTATGTCAAAGCAATTGTAGATGCTCACAAAGGAAAGATTGAAGTAATAAGTGAATTGGGCCAGGGAAGTACTTTTTCTGTATTTTTCCCAAATTAAATGTGACTTTATCCAAATATGGATATCTAAATAAAAAAGAACTATGGCCAATAAAATACTATTAGTAGAAGATGATCAGAATTTTGGTGATGTACTACGCTCATATTTAGAGATGAATGATTTTGAAATAACACTTGCCACTGATGGAGAAGCAGGCTTAGCGGCATATAAAAGAGACAAATTCGATCTTTGTATTTTTGATGTTATGATGCCAAAAAAAGACGGCTTCACTCTTGGCAAAGAAATTAAAGAAATAGATGCAGTCACTCCAATTATTTTTCTTACCGCCAAAGCATTAAAGGAGGATGTCATTGAAGGTTTCAAATTAGGAGCTGATGATTATATCACTAAACCGTTTAATTCAGAAGAACTATTATATAGGGTTCAGGCAGTGCTTAAAAGGAGCCAAAAACCTGTGAATCCTCGTGAAGAAATGAAAGAATTTGACTTTGGTCAATTCCACTTTAACTATCCACTTAGAATACTTACTTATACAAATGGCGATGAAAAAGACAAGTCAAAACTCTCTCCTAAGGAATCGCACTTACTGAGACTTTTCTGTATTTATAAAAACGAAGTATTGCCAAGGTCAAAGGCTTTAACTGAGATATGGGAGGACGATAATTACTTTACTGCCAGAAGTATGGATGTATTTGTGACCAAGCTGAGAAAATACATACAAAGGGATAAAAATCTGGAAATAGTCAATATTCATGGCAATGGATTTAGACTCTTGGATAAAACAGAGGTAGAAGATTGAGCCCACTCCAGGTTAGCAAATTATCCGCTGTGTAATTTTATTGATTCTGCGCTGATGGCGCCCTCCTTCAAATTTTGTATTTAAAAATAGAGCTACAATCTTCTGTGTTAAGTCGATATTTATAAATCTAGCTGGTATTGCTAAGATATTCGCATTATTGTGCTGTCTTATCAGTTGAGCGATTTCTTCATTCCAACAGAGTCCACATCTTACGTTCTGATACTTATTGGCAGTCATCGCAACACCATTACCAGTACCGCAGATTAAAATCCCGAGTGGCAATTCTCCTTTGTCGATTTTTGATGCCAAAGGATGTACATGATCAGGATAATCTACTGAATTTATCGAAGTTGCTCCCACATCTTCTACTTTATAACCAAGATCAAAAAGCTGCTCAATTATGGTTTTTTTAAAATCATATCCAGCATGATCTGATCCTATTCCTATCTTTTTCATTACTTTTTACAATTATGAGCCCACTCTGGAAACACACAAAATCAAAAAAGTTTCT
>JAZGFD010000191.1:0-23504 GCA_036479115.1 Saprospiraceae bacterium
GTCAGGAAGTCAGGAAGTCAGGAAGTCAGGAAGTCAGGAAGTCAGGAAGTCAGGAAGTCAGGAAGTCAGGAAGTCAGGAAGTCAGGAAGTCAGGAAGTCAGGAAGTCAGGAAGTCAGGAAGTCAAGAAGTAAATATTCAATACTGTAACCATCATAGAAAGGCTGAAGGTCTTTAAGCTGAATAGCCAAGGGCACGGCCCTTGGTATTGAGTAATTAATGTTGTGATTTGGCGGCCTTTCTGACTAAAAATGATGACAAATCATTCTGTTTACACGAGATATTGACTTACTTCCCTCTTAAATAAAATTAAATGTAATTGCTAAAATACTATAATTGTATCTAGTTCTTTTACCAATAATTTTACATAATCTTTTAACTCTTGAGGCCAATCTTCTTGTTCAAAAGAATCCAAATACCATGTTTTTGTACCTTCTGCTAATCCCATTTGTACAAATAAAGTACTTTGATCAGCACAACCGGGGCAACCATAAGTTTCTTGTGTTGAAGTGGTAAGAACTGATGGGAGCGCTTCAAATATTCGTTGTGCTACAGTTGTGAGTTCAGCTTCGGAGGTTTCAGAAAACATTAGTTTATTGATTTCAAATTTATCCATTTCATCCCTAAATACCTCTCCCTCCTCATACTTAAAAAGGTGGGTGCAATTACCTTGACAAAAGCCATTGTAACTACCAAAAATAAAAGTGCCTTCTGGGTTTACAATTTCGGGGTTGTCGGCATCAGAACACGAAATTAATCCAATAAAAAGAGCCAATAAAAAGAATGCAAATTTTTTCTTCATGATGTTGTTTTTTTTCTATAGACGTAGAATTTAGGTATAATGTTGGTGGAGTGTCATTTTTTTTATCCAAATCACAGAATTAACAAAAATAATGGGTAGTTCTCAGGTGAATGTTTTTGAGATCTGTCTACCGATCAAGCAGGGAAATAATTAATATTTATTTTTGATTATCAAACTTGTTTTCGCCAAAATTGATGCCACCTGGGTGGTTACAAAATAATCAAATTTCATATTAACTAAATCTTTAAAAGTATCTGCATAAACCTCTTTTTCATGTTAAAAAACATGAAATGTGGTTAGAATGCTCTTAAAACATATGCAGTTCGTCTAAAAATTGATGCAACCCTTAAGTAACATTATCTATCTTTTAGTTACGAAACAAAAACAATCGTTATGAATAAAATCTACAAAATACTCCTACCAATCGCCTTAATCCTCTTTTTTTCTATTTCGAGCCATGCTCAAGAAGAAACCATTTTTGGTCATGGCAAGATGAGATTTACTGGCCTTTGGGGAGGTGTTTATAATGTATACACTACAGCTAATGATGATTTTAATTACGATGGTGGCGGATTTTTTACAGTTGAAATCAATCATAATTTTCTCTTAGGATGGACGGGTTATGGTACCGATCTAAACCTTCCTGATGGAAAAGTGGCCCATATAGGTGGGAGTGATTTTTTATTAGGTTATACGTTAAATTCGCATCAGGCCATACATCCTATACTCTACATACAAGCAGGGAGTGGCACTTTAGAAGTCACTAATGAAGTAGATGATAAGGTCTTTATACTTCAGCCAAATATAGGAATGGAAATGAATGTATTCCAGTGGTTTAGAGTAGGGGTAGAAGTAGGTTTTCGCTTTGTCAACAATGTAAATATTCCTACTATAGATAAAGATGACCTTTCATCTCCTGTTATTGGCCTCCGATTGAAATTTGGGTTTTCTAGCAATCACCGTCACAGATGGGATGACTAAAAAATAGTTTACATGAGGTTAGTTTCCAAAGATATCATTCAGGATTGTTATTTTTGAGATAAAAATACTCAAAGAAATATGCAACCATTTCATGTAGCTGTACCTGTTAATAATCTAAATGCTGCCCGTACATTTTATAAGGATGTCTTGGGCTGCCAAGAAGGACGTTCATCAGCTGATTGGGTAGATTTTAATCTATTTGGACATCAATTTGTCATTCACTATAAAGAGGGAGAAAAGCAAAATATCCATTTTAGTGACGTGGATAATCAAGCTGTTCCTATCCCTCACTATGGCGTAGTGCTGAAAATGGAAGACTGGAAGGCTATGGCAAATCGGCTGAAAGATTATGGTGTTGATTTTATCATACAACCTTATATCAGATTTAAAGATGAGCCTGGAGAACAAGCTACTATGTTTTTCCTTGATCCATGTGGTAATGCTTTGGAGTTCAAAGCATTCAATGATATTGGTCAATTATTTGTAAAGTGAAATGTAGTTTTGCCCCTAATAATTGGGTCATTAAGTTCGATTTGATTCAATTTTTTTTACGAATTCAAATTTGTTAAAACTTTAATACCATTTTTCTACCTATTGGACAAGAGCCTTCTTAAATCTTGTTTTGAAACTACTCAGGTGGTATTAAATTTGGCTAAAAAAACACCAATATCTATTAACAGTCATAGATTGAGCCACTCTGAAAACATAAAAAATATAAAATGTTGAGTGCTCTCCGAAAACTCACAAAATCAAAAAAATCTTTTGACGAACTTTACATTTTTTTCAACTCGCTGATACTCAGTCAGCTACAAATTTCGAAAAATAATAATATCACCTAAAATAATTCATTTTGAGTAAATTATCTATTTTCAGAGCGGGCTTAAGAGTGAAGCCATTTTAGTAGTTACCCATATTATTTCCTTTTGTTGTTCAGCTTTGGGTGAAAGATTTGATCCCTTGTATTGCATTTAGTAAGGGCCCTTGTATTGTTACAACTGAGGGTGCTGGAAGGCTATTCCCACCATTTGGCCAATTACTTGTCAATTCATTAACAGATGGAGATAGACCTCCAGGATGCTGAACGCTTAAAAACAGTGTTTTCCCATCAGGTGTAAAAAATGGACCTGTTAGTTCGGCATCTTTAGGAGCACTTGCTATTTGTACTACTTCTCCTGCATTATCGCCACTTCTTAGAAAGACAAAAAGGCCATTATTTTTAAAACTAGCATAGGGCTCTTTATTCATAGCGCTACCTGAAATATCACTAGTAAACCATAGATTTCCACCATTATCAAAAGCCAAGTTATCAGGGCAAGCAAATCCTGTTTCCTCACCACCAGCTAAAAATGTATCCGCCTTAAATGTAAGACTGTCATACTTTCCTCCAGTCTCTTCTATTTTTAGTATTTCGCCATAGTAATTGCCCTTGGTTACATCATTTGTAAGTGCTATCAATATGTTTCCTGTAACTGGATCTATCTCAATATCCTCAGGTCGAGCCAATGGCGTGCCCCCTAGCAGTGCTGCTGCTTCTCTCAGCCTAATGAGTACTTCTGTCTGGTCTTTAAAATTATTTTTTAATACCTCTTGATCATTGATATCAAGAGATTCCCATTTTCCTTTTGAAACATTTGCGACATATAGTTTTCCGGATTTTAGCGATCCAGCTTTGTCTGATATAAATTTATACACGCATTGGTCCACTTTGTCATCTCCACTGTACACAACCACTCTTTTATCCTGTAATTCTACACAAGTTGCACACTCATGGGCACATCGGCCAAGAGCTACGTGTTTTTGACATTTTCCTGTGTGAGGGTCTACTTCTACTACCCACCCATAATGTTCTGGAGGATTGTCATAATATTCACCCCAATCGTACATAGATTGCGGTTTTATCACTTCTCCTGTTTCAAAATCACGTTCTCCATAGCAACTATGATAATTTTCTTCACAGGTAAGTACAGTTCCCCATGGTGTTACTCCACCTGCACAGTTTTGCAAGGTTCCCATTGCTTCTGTAGCACCATATATTTTTTCGGGCCAGTTAAATGGAATCATCGTATGGGCTGTAATTCTTCTATTCTTATCAGAAGATGTATCATTTTTCCATTGTTCCCCAGATTTTTTCATTTTTAATATACTTCCACCTATGTTGTACATCTCTTTGTCAGCTCTTTCTTTAGATTTTTTCATCCCTGTGGATACGAATACGGGGTCAACATATTCATGGTTTACCCAAAGAAAGCCCTCATCTGGACTACTGCCAGGTATAAATGCTGTATAGTCACAATTAAATCCAAATGTATCATTCTTGCTTATTTTATCGCCATACCTTATAAGTACTTTATAATCAAGGCCATCAGCAAGCACCAAATTGTCCTCATCAGATGGCGAAATGCCTTTTATTGCAATATTAAGATCAAATGCCCTTCGGCTTGATTCTATATTACATGCACTTATAAATGGAGGTAGAAGGGATGTAGCCACAACTCCTTTTCCTAAAAATTGGATAAAACTTCTCCTTTGTAATTTCTTATTCTTAACTGACATTGTATATTATTATTATGGGTACAAGATAGTAAAGAGAAAATTATTATATGGAATCATTCACAATATCCTTAAAAATCCAACTCGTCATTTAACACTTGACACACCATAAAGTGCATTAACCAAAAAGTAATTTTGCATTTAGGCGATGATATTTTTTAAAACTTGATCAAGCTTGACCCGTAATAGAAGTTGTCAGGGAGCAATGAATTACCCCTTTGATTAGCTCCTGCGAGGTTATTTCTCATATCTCTAGGCGTGGGAAAAGTTCATCAACACAGTGCACGACTATACAAACAAATTAATATGTTATTCCTTTATTTAGTTCTTGACTTTCTGGTGTAGACTCACTTATTAAGTTTTAGAATTTCATCCTTTTATAGTACTTGTACTCGTTTCAAGAGCTGACAGCACTTTTTCCCAAACAATCTCATAAGGCATGATTTCAATGAATGAATTTTCCATAGACAGATTATACGGTACAAGTTTTAACTTTTGATAATATTTTTCAGCATGCCGTTTTATGGCTGTTGGATGAAAATACCCTTCTTCTATAGTGGTCAACATCTTTATAAAAAATTGTGTTCTATAGTTTCTATCTAATTTTTTAATTCTTTGTTTTTCAAGCAATTTTAAGCTGCCAATTCTGGATTTCACTGCTTTCCATTTTCTTTTTTTCACTTGTACCAAGATATCTGATATGAGATAGTAAGGAGAAGTACAGTTAGTTTCATCTATAGATTTTTCTAACAGATTTATTGTTGCTTTATCTTTAGAAGTAAAATCCAGACCCAAAAAGAATAAGTAATTGGATACAATTAGCAGGTAATATTTATCATGTAAACGAAGGTTTTTTAGAGGTGCCCAAAGTAAAAATTCTCGAAAATCATCAATAGCAAACCTATATTTGCTATCAGTTAGATCGAGTTGGATCTTTAATTTCATCATATGTACATAATTTTTAGAGCCATTTTTTTTAAGTAAAATCAGAATTGATAAAATTTGACGAGCCTCAGAATAATTGCCCATAAGCAAAGAATAATGGGTCATTTGAAGTAAAAATTGGGCTTCTCCTCCTTTATGAATGTATGGTAGATTCTTGAAATATTCATAGCATTTTAATGAATGTAGATATGCCTCATCATACTTCTTTTCAAGATCGAAAACCCAGATATTAAGCAGGAAAAAGTCAATATAAAACCTGTCTGAATCAACAGAATCAGGTTTTAATTTCTCGAGCTTAACCAACTCACTTTTTACAAAAAATAAATTCTCAATTTCTGTATTTGTCTTGTTTAACAGTTCATTATAAATCCTTTCTTTGCTTAAGAACACCTGGTGTTCAGCAATTTGAGAACGCATTGCTTTATCAATATCCTCTAAATAAAATTTCATTTTGTCTTCCTGAGGATCAAATTCATTGTAATATTTAAGTAAAAATTTTCCTGTTTCTAATCTTATATCAGTGAGCTTGTATTTTATAGCTTTTTTGTTAAGCCTAAAGGCGATTTTTTTAGCCAAACCCCTTTGGCCGAATCCAATCATTATTTTGAATATTGCATATTGTTGATAACTTTTAACAAAGGCTATTTGAAGATCAGAATATCTATAATAAGAAGGATTAAATACTAATATCTCCTTTAATAATTTACTTACCAGTTTGTGTTTGATTTGCTGGTATTGAACACTATTGAGATTTATGTCTTTCAATACTTGATTCCCTTCTTCAACATCATCATGGGACTTGAGTATTAGCTCTAATATTTTGTTTTCTAAAGGATTAATACTCTGTTTTATCCTGTCCCACACTTCTGAGTTAAGGTTGATAAAGGAATTTAGCGTATCTATGATGAGGTTTAAATCTTTCACCTCATCCTTTATAATTTGATACTGTAGTCATAATGTAATGATACTTATAAAAATCATAAGTGCAATGAGCATTTTCGCGCTATAAATTTTTTGTAGATTTTTTTTATACTTGACAGCGCACTATTATCGTTATCAATCTGTTAAACCCATCTTCTACCCAACCCACATAGGTTTTCGGGTTTTTGTCTATTTCTTTGCCCTCATCTCAGCGTTAAAATTCTCAACCATAACTCTTATGGCGAATATTTTTGAATAAGTGCAGGCTCAAAAGATACCAAAGACACCCATAATTATATACTTGACAGAACATTACAGAGTCTTTAATTTGTTTTATTATTAGTACTGATGGTGACACTATGTGAAACTGTTTTCTTATCTTGAATTGTGAAATTCGAAACAGATATCAGTAAAAAGAGAAGAAGGTGAGTAATCACCTTCTTCCTTTTAGATACATTGGGTATAGATTTTCACATTATTTGAATGCTATAATCTATTATGTACTATAGGTCAAAGCTATTTTTAATTTTGTGATTTTTACATTCTTTAACCATGTACCTCTTATAAAGTTTTCTTCTTATAAAAGGAAAGAATAATTTACAAGAAGTTGAATATCAGCATTTTATGGTATTGCTAAATATTATTTTACTTTTTTAGTAAATGACTAAAGAATTGGGAACTACACAGGTGTTATCAATATTGGCTAAAAAAAGCACACCACCTGTAGTTACCAAAAAGGTAATTAAATCTGAATATTCCATGATCTCGCTTACCCGTCACATATCCTCACTAAGTCATCAAACAACAGCTTAAAATTTTCTTGAAAAATCGCTTCATTTTCATCAATTACCGCCAATGTAGAAGTGAAGTTTGACTTAAATGAAGTGCGTCCTTCCATGTATTTCATGGTATTGTAAAGTCTGTGCCTATCGTAAGTACTCATTAAAAAATCATGGTCAATCATTTTATTCATTTGACTTGTGAGATTCATAGGAAGAATTTCTTTTTTTCTATTTAGAAGAAAATAGAAATGATCACAAAACGCTCTAATAGAAATAGCCGAATAATCTTCCCAAAATTGACAAAGGAAATAGTCATTAATGATATCAATGGCTACAGAAGCATATCTTCCTACCATGGGTTTTAGCAAAGCTACTGAGTCTTTTACTGCGGAGTGCCGATCAGTATAATGATCAATAACTCTGTGGAGATTAACACCAATTTGCACTTCAGATGGCAGTGCTGCCATGTCTTTCTTTCTTACAAAATCACCCAGAAAATTTCCTAACATCTCGTCATTGCTGGGGTAAGAAAGTAATATATGAGCCAAATAATTCAAATTATTTTTTTTATTGTAACTACCCAGGTGGTGTGCTTTTGATACCCTTCTGCCAAACAAGCAGTTAAAAAGTTGCTATTTTATTGCTAGACACAGGCTATTTTTGTATTAAAAGCAGCGCTATTTCTAATTTATTTTATGTGTTAGAGAATCTCGATTATATTGCCACATCTTCGATTTGAGACATAAATTGCCGAAGTATAGTGATAAAAGAACTTTTTTTAACCAAAATTGATACTACCTGAGTAGTTACTTTTTATTTAATATATACGCAATGTGGCCTTTATTCTTAAAAAGGACGAAATTGGGCACGAATATCTAAAAATAGAAAGAGTTTTGATTAAAAAAAGAATAAAATCAATCCATATCATATTGGTAGTATTTCTGGTGATCAGTAATATTTCTGGACAGTCCGAAGTTCAAAAAGTTACTTCCACAGTGACTAAAAATAGGGTAAAAGCACACCTCACTTTTATTGCTTCTGATGAGCTGAAGGGGCGTGATGTGGGCTCAGATGGCATTGGTACAGCAGCTATGTACATCAAGACCCAGCTTATGAGTTATGGAGTATCTACATCACCAAATATGGAAAGTTATTTTCAAAATGTGACTTTGGTAACTTTAGATCCTCCTTCAGATGGAACAATTCTTATAGGCGATCTGAAAATGACATTTCCTGATGATTTTGTAGTACTTGGTGGTACAGATATAGATGCTGAATTGACCTCGGTTTTCGCTGATTTTAAAAACAAAAAAAGCATATCAATAAAAAAAGTAAAAGACAAAATAGTGGTTGCCATTTGTGGCGATGGCACTACTCAAAGTGTACAAGGATGGTTTTATCAATCAAAAGAAAGAATAGAAAAATTAAAAAAAGCAGGTGCCAAAGGCCTTATAGAGTTGTATCAATCCAATAAAGTGCCTTTTAAATTTCTAAAACAACAATTTAACAGAACTCAAACGTCGCTCAGCAGCGATGAAACTGATGATTTTTTACACTTGTGGGTGAATGCTAGCACACCCGAAAAGGTGGCCCCTTTAAAAGAAAAAAGCACCCTCAATCTAGACATCAAAGTGCCAGATTACAACTCTGTAATGAGTAAAAATGTAGTGGGGTATGTAGAAGGCAACGACCCTCTACTTAAGAATGAATATATCGTATATTCTGCTCATTATGATCATATAGGTATAGGCAAACCAAATGCTGAAATGGACTCTATTTATAATGGTGCAAGAGACAATGCGGTAGGTGTAACGGCTATTCTGGAATTGGCTCGAAACATTGCAAAGTATCCTACTAAAAGGTCAGCTCTATTTGTATTTTTTACAGCAGAAGAAAAGGGGTTGCTAGGCAGCAAGTACTTTGTAGATCATGCACCTGTCCCGTTAGAAAATATTGTTTACAATTTTAATATTGATAATGGTGGTTATAATGACACAACCATAGTATCTGTAATAGGATTAGAACGGACTACTGCGGAATCTGATATTCAGGATGCATGTAAAGCTTTTGGGTTGCAAGGAATAGAAGACCCTGCTAAAGAACAAGGGCTTTTTGATCGATCCGATAATGTAAATTTTGCCAAAAAAGGAATTCCTGCTCCTACATTTAGCCTAGGATTTAGATCATTCGATGCTGAAATATTTAAGTATTACCACCAAGCTGGAGATGAAGTAAATACTTTGAATTTAAATTATTTATTGAAATATTTTAGAGCATACACTCTTGCATCTCGAAATATAGCCAATGCCCAGGAATCACCATTTTGGGTAAAAAATGATAAATATTATAAAGCTGGTAAAAAGCGCTATAAAAAGTAAAACATACGGCTTCTCGGAAGTCGGGGCACCGTTTTAATCAATGTGATACAACCAGAGGATTCTGCGAAATAGTGCTTAGATCACCTCCGGGTTTGATCGCCATTCCTTAAATGTAAAATAGCTTCGTTTAGTAAAAAAATAGCATTATTTTTTGTTAAAAAGCGCCCACCTGAATAGTCACCTTGAATCCATTGGCATTAATATCATTAAAACTTCCTCCCTTTCCATTCAAAACCAGAATTTATAAGTGACATAGTTCCTAATATAACGATATATACCATTTGTATTAAGGCGTAAAACGGAACAAATACAACTGATATTGAAAACCGAAAATATTCAATAGCTGATTTTAAAAGCCAAGTGTCAGCCGCAATTTTTATAAAAAATAAAATTGCTACAATGCCCCAAAGACTTCCTTTCTTAATCAAAACGAGAAAGAAAAAGGTCAAACAAATAAGGTAAAAAATATAAATCATTCCTGTCCTTATTGTCAACCTTTCATTAGAATATGTTTGGTTTTTGGATGCCCACCTTAGCCTTTGTTCAAATAAATTTTGCCATGACACCTCTGGGAATGTGGTTACTATTGCTTCTTTAGTTTTAATAAAACCCACTTTTTGGGGATACTTTTCAGCTATAGATTGAATTAAAAACACATCATCACCTGAAGCCATTTTTATCCCTTGAAGGTGTTGATATTGCTCATATATTGTTTTTCTTACCATCATATTGGCTCCGTTAGCCAGATAAGTTTTGCGAGACCAAATGCCACTGGCTGTCCAAAGCATAGTGCCAGCAGTATCTAGTGCTTGAAAATTTTGTATAATGCTATTATTAGAAGCATATTTTATTGGCCCAGTGATCATATGAAATTCACCATTCTCGCAATAAGAAGTCATTGCTCTAATCCAAGTAGGCAAGACCAATACATCGGCATCTGTAAAGAGTAGTAATTCTCCTTTTGATTTCTTAGTAGCCAATGCTAATGCTGCTTTTTTAAACGAATGAATATGCTGTAAACTTTTAATGTGATTCTTCAATTTGTATATCACCAAATTTTGTATCTCAAGGTTTTCAGCTAGGGCAACGGTGTTATCATCCGAATGGTCATCAATAAGTAATATTTCATATTTATCCAATGGATAATCGGTAGCTATTATGCTTTTAAGACAATCTGAAATGTTATTTTCTTCATTACGAGCTGATATAATAACTGATACGAATGGGAAATTTAGTATTTGGCAATAAGTGGTCTCATTTTTTTTACTCCAATCACTTCTAATTTTTAAAATAAATACAGCATAGTCTATTGCTAGAAAAAAAGAAACGAAAGCAAAAAAATAGGTCATGAAATGAAACACAATTGTATCCCCAAAGATGCAAATTGGATACATAAAATGGAAATGTGAAAGGTAGATATTTGAGGATGTGAAATAAAATGGGGCGGTGTACCCCCCAGTAACCGCCCCGAAATTCTCCAATACTTAATCCCTTAAGTATTTTCAAAAGTTAAAGAACTGTAATGCGTACTGCACATATCTTGCCAATAATGGAAACGACGGAATAGCTGCAACTTCGCATCCGGTTATGAGAGGTCTATTTGGAGATCACACTCATCTGGGTGTGATGATTTTTTTCGATTAATACGGTTATATTTTACATATTTTACTCGGAAGTAAATGGAGGCAGTAGAATATAGTATTACTCCTGATGACTCGAATAATTCAGGCACTTCTCCAGAAGAATTTATTGGCAATCAAGATGATTGACATTTTAATGAAATTGTAGGCCAGAAGCCACTACATGTATGGACAATACTTGAAAATCCCGCAGGTATTTTTGCAGCATTTAATCTCAAAATTAGGGATTAGAAGTATGTGTTTTACACTACTCTTTTCTGCCATATTTCAGTTATTAGGAATGTAAATCGAAGATATGGCGACATAATCGAGATTCTCTAACCAATAAAATAGGTTTGAAAAAGCCCGGCCATTCTATCTCAAATGAGCTTTATATGGTAAATAAATAACAATTTTTTTACCTGCTTATGGGTAGACAGACCTCAAAAGCGCTCAGCTGAAAAGTTACAAAGCCAACTTATTTATCTCTTTACAACAAACTTTACTGACTCTACGGATCCAGATTCATGAGCAATAGTCACAATATAAGTGCCTGATAACCATTGACTTACGTTGATAACATCTGGCATGTCGTTTATCTTGCCACTGCGTATCACCTGTCCTAATGTATTCAATATGGCATATTTCCCATTTTTACTCTTGTCTATCCCGATGAAGGAAACAACATCAGAAGTAGGGTTAGGATAAACTGTTAATTTTATTATTTCTATTATCGGAGCCGATCTACTTTTGGCCTCATTCGCGGTAAGCGACGATGACCCACCAAACATGACTGTGTAATCTTCGATTTCTCCGTACTGGATATTGTGGCAAGGGTCGCTATATCTAAAAATTCCCATCATTACTCTCATACGGGTTTGTTCCACACCTTCTTCACTGCTTACTCTGATCACACTATTAATCTCAGATCTACTTACTTTAGAAAGTAACAGTTCGTCATTTGAGAAATGACCATCTTTATTGGTATCAATCCATACTTTCCAGAGTTTTTTAAAAGGGTAATATTTGGACCCTGCAGCAAGGGAAATGTAGTTTCTTCCTTCTTTCAGTGACAATACTTTATCTGTATAGTCACTATATCCTGACCTCTCACCATTAAAGTGATAATCATCATTGATACCGACGCCATCAATCCACTCATAATTAGAATTGTGAGCAATTACATCACAATATTCTACATCATCAGGAGGTGTACAATATCCTTTATAAAATACATTATCCATATTTTTCACACCAGTATTTCTTCTCATTACATCAGCTAAACGGGTATGAGATATTTCATTTCTATCATTTCTAGAAATAAATCTATCTCTGGTATAGTAGAATCTATCTGCCCTTCTAATTCTTTTAAATTGCAGTGATAACACCTTTTGTATGGTTTTTCCAAAAGGACTATTTGTAGCGTGATCTTCAGCTAACATGCCTACCCATGCGTCTATTTTATCTACACTGCCATAGGCCATTTTTAATTTTTGTTGTAGTTCTTTATCTGAAGTTATCTGTCTAAATCGTCTGTATTTTCTAAGTCCATACTGTTGTCTCAGTTTATTATAGCTGTGTAGTCCATGATCCCTGCCTCTTTGTATATTTAATGCTGCTAAATCCAAGCCACCTGCTCCTGGAGGGCCAAAAAGAAAACTTCTTATAGCTGATACCAGATTTAAATCTACAGCTTGCTGTTCTTGGTTAGTCAGTCCTCTCAAAATACCATCTACTCCATTTTGTTGTATGAAAGAAGGGTTAAAAAATGATTGAGCTAAAGTTAACTCTTCACTGATTTCTCCACATTCATCAGGTATGATTTGTAGTGTTTCTGATACCATCGTATGGCCTATTCTATATGCTGCTGTGGCAAAAGAATTAAATATTTCGGGAGACCTCCAACGTCTATAAGATGAAGACCCCAAGTTTAATCCAAGAATGGGAGCCAATTCATTATAAAATATAGACTGAATAATTCCTCCTACAATCTTTCGGGCATAATGATAATTGGTTTCATCATCACAGCTACCTTGAGCTATAAGATCATCACATATCCTATTGTGTTCTCTTACAAATATGGTATGTAAAGCCGTAAGTCCTGGCTGCTCATTGGCTCTTATATCTCCTGCTACAAAAAGCACTCTCATATTTCCATTGTGATCTCTATCCATATCCATATGAGGTGCTGATTGGTCTGGTGTCTCTTTACAATCACCTGTAGCGGTATTACATGGCAGCAGATCGCCATTGGGGGTAGAATAAACTTTGAGCTTGCCACATGCTCCAGAACGCAACCATTTTGCTCGGTCTTCATCACTGCCATATACCATGCTGGCATCCATCCATGATGTGATAGCATTTGTCTGTTGTCTTGGGTTTCGTCTGCCAGTGCCAGTGCCTTCTTGGGCTTTTGATCTGCTAAAAGGTATCATGACCATACCTGTATGCATTGGGTCAAATAAAGGGTCACCTTGAGGCACAAAAATAGGGGCAAATTCACCTCCTCCTTCTGAGAAAGAAAGATCGTGATCTATAAATTGCATGAATGTAAATACTAGTGAACTGTGACCATATCGATTGGTTTTGCCTTCCTTTTGATGACATAGTAAGTTAGATAAAGCCCTAGGATTTGGGCCTTCTTTCATCCCTGAGCCATTGCTTTTATAATTAGCATAGCCTTTCCTCAGAAATTGAACTCCAGCTTTCCCTTCGTTTTCGTGTGAAAGATCATTAAAGGACCCATTAAAGGTTCTATTTTTATAATAATCTACATCTGTTTGTGATATGACTGGCACTGATATTAATAGTGCTACAGATAAGACTATTGTCTTTAAGTTGTTAAAATTACACATGGTTGCTACTGTTTAATTTGCTTCAAACCTATTCAATATGTAGGCCAGAGGACATTTTGAGCCTGGGCAAATATGGATGTCACCTTACAATTAAGAATTATTTCTGAAGTTATGACACCAATCTTACTTTCTTTCAGATGAAGTGTGGAGGGGTAACTTGCCAAATATGCAATTCGAATAGTCTTTTTGGCACAATTTTTTTTGACATAAATTTTCCTAAGCTAGCTGTATCTCATCATACATAGCTAATGTATAGTTACCTCTCTGAGATAATTAACGACAATCTAAAATGCCCCTTGCCAATGACATGACCAACATGTTTTGAGTAGTTACTTTAAAATTGATTTCAAAATGTATTTGCCCAAAATGTCAAATTCTACATTAACCACGGTACCTATATCAGTGTATTGAAACACTGTATTATTATAAGTATATGGTATTATTGCTACTTGGAAGGTCTCATCATTACAACTCACCAGGGTAAGGCTGGTACCATTTATTGTAATTGAGCCTTTTTCTATCAATAAGCCTTTGTGGCGATTGTTATAAGCAAAAGTATAGAGCCAACTTCCATGCAAATCTTTTTTAGCCGTGCAGGTAGCCACGTCATCGACATGTCCTTGCACGATATGACCATCGAGCCGATCGCCCAACCTCATGCACCGTTCCAAATTGATATAATTTCCTATTTCCCAGTGGTATAAAGTGGTTTTGTCTAGTGTTTCTTTTATTGCGGTAAGCGTGTGACAACCTTTTTGTAAAGACTCTACGGTAAGGCATACACCATTGTGCGAAATGCTCTGATCCACTTGTAGCTCATCCGAAATAGAAGACGAGATAGTCAAAATCCTATTTGTTCCTGACCAGGATATTTTTTCTACCATTCCTATTACCTCTACAATCCCTGTAAACATATTATATTCCTTATCTGATCAGGTTAATATAACCTGTACGTACCTTCTCTTGTTCAAAATTTCCAGTTAGTCTGCTTTCTATAACCTTTGAAACGTAATAATAAGAACCATCAGCCAGTGTCCTACCTGCTGAATTTGTACCATCCCAACTAATATTGGGATCATTGGTTTGAAATACTACTTGGCCCCATTTATTATAAATTTCCATATCAACCTTAGCGATAAATCTATTTACTCTGGGTATAAAAAGGTCATTGGCTCCGTCGCCATTGGGTGTAAAAGTATTGGGCAATTCATACAGCGGGCAATTGTCAAGACATACTTTGTTACTAAAGTTACTTTCATTGCCCATTATATCAGTAGTCGTTATGGCATAGCATCCTGAAATGCCATTATCTGGGTCATGGGTGAATGTACGAGTTGAGCTATTTGCAGTAGCAATAAATTTTAAAGAATTATCTTCATTATCTGCATAATAAACATTGTATTGTTCTATATCGCTATCATCGCTGCACAAATTATTGTCCCAACTAAGAATATTAACAAAATCATCTCGTCCCACCCCTACGAACTGACCATCGCAAAGATTAGTAACAGAAAGGTTTACTATGCATGGGGGTACCGTATCCAAAGGGAAAGCACAAGCTAATTGGGAATTATTGATTAAGATTCCGGGCACTCTACTGATACGATATTGGCCTTTTGCCACAATTTTATAACAATATTCTACACCATTCTCTACCTCAAAATCAGTAAATGATTTATTCACCACCGATGCTATTGTGTCAAAATTACCTGTATCATTTTGCTTTAATATTTCGTATTCAAAATTGCTCCAAGGCACATTTTCTTTCCATTTTAGTTCGATGAGATTATCAGAAGCTCTGAGATCGAGAAAAACAGAAGAGGCCTCTGGAGAATTAGAAAAAACTTCATCTTTACCTGCTACGTAAAAATCCATTTTGTAATTATGTTGATCTTCCTCTGTATTGATACCTTCATGAGTAAATGACGTGTCTGCATTTAGCTCTAAATCTACAAATGGAAATGATGCTACCTCATTAAAACCACCAGTGCCATCCCTGTGCAGTAAACTGTACCTATAAGGGCTAGGGTTAGCCACTATATCTAAATCTTCTGAGACGGGAGGCACCCAATTTATTTCGATACTTCCAGTAGATTGGTCTGTTTTTACGACCGATGCTTTAGTCAGTAATGGCCTATCTTGTAAAAACTCAACACACGCTTCTTCTGATCTAATACTTTCTACTAAATTGAAAGGATTGCCGGAAGCTGATAATTTTGCAAATTCTGCAATAATACGATAACAGTATATTTGCCCACTGCTGACATTGATGTCTTTGGCAAAATATCTGCCATTTCTTTTTTCTTTTGTTGAGAATATTACCTTTTCGTATCCAAAGCCGTCAAGGCCACCCTTACATGTATCGAAGGGTACAACTTGGCTGTTATTCCGACGCCAAACGGTAAACCCTCTGAAAAAATCATCAGCGGCATTTTCGCATATATAAGGTGCTTCCCATGTTAATTCCACGCCTTGATCCTTGACTTCTCCTTTGGGAGTTAGTGGAGGCGGAGCTACTACTATTATTCTTAATGTTTTTAATGTAGCCAAACCTTGTATATCCCCAAATCGATCACGACTGTTATCCACACTTTTAAAAACGATCTGGTATGCTTCTTTTCTCACATGATCACAAGTGGTTTGCCATGAGAATCTTGTGCGGAGAGGTATGGGCGAATAAAATGTAGAAAAGTTAAATACTGCTGGTGAATTTTCTAATAAAAAAGGCCCTCCTGTAGCTGATAAAATAACCATATCTCCTTCATCTACATCATCTGTAACAATATCCAAATCTATTTTTTCTCCTGCTATTACACATATTTCATCAGGGGCATCTATGATAGGTGGAGTAGGATCATCTGTACAAGCAGTGACGGTAACCTGCATATCTCGTATTAACGAATTAATTAATACTCCTTCTCTATATTCGTTAATTTGGATAGTAATATTGACTTCTCCCTGAGTTTGTGGCGAATCCCACCGGAGCTCTCCTGTCACAGGGTCTATCGTAATTACATTATCAGGACCAGGTGTAAGCTCATCAGGAAACATATAATTTGGCACTTCTCTACCAGCATCCTGAAAAGGGACAGCTAGTGCGTACGAAATACTGTCACCATCAGGATCAAATGCATTTGGATTATGTACAAATAGCTTGCCTACACATGCTAAATCAATAGGAGGCTGCAATAAAATTACAGAACTGTTTTTTCCTTGAAACTGAGTATTGAGCAAGGTAAAAGTAGTCTGTACATAGAAAGTAATGTTGACAGAATTTGGAAAATCTATGTTTAATATACCTGCTACCCTGTTTGGGTCTAACATTCCCATAGTATAGTTACCACGAGAAGGATAGGTATGTTCAGCAATGTAATAATTAATTTTTACATCATTTTCTATGCGGTTTCCTTGCCCATTAGTCCTTTCAATAAACTCACTGGTACCATCACCCCAAAACATCTCTACGCTATCTCTATCAGCAGCAAAACTACTTGTCTTTGTGTAAGTTGTTATTGTGGCTTTAATTGTGAGTTCGTCTATTTGCTCATATGTAATTTCTCCAGCTCTATTATGAGTGGCATATGATTTGAGGCTCATTCCAAAAATGAGAATTAAAAGAAGACTGCTTTTTAAAAAGTAGATATTCAAGTTTTTAAAGCCAGTAATGCAAGACAATCCCGAAGAGCTGATTCCCAGGTTCTGATTTTCACATTTAATGCAGTTTCTATTTTTACTTTTGATAATACACTCCATAGTGGTCGTGGTGCTTTAGCTCCATATTCCTCGGTGGTGATACCATTTACATGGCAGTCAATACCACTAATATCGAAAATTTTTTTTGCGAATGCATCCCATGTGGTAATTCCTTGGTTGCTAAAATTATATATTTCATTTAGAAGCGACAATTCTGAGTCTACTTCTTCGTCTTCTTGTTTAATAACGAAATATAATATTATTTCGGCTATATCTTTTGCATAAGTGGGTGCACCTACCTGATCATTGACTATGTTTAATTCATTTTTTTCATTTCCTAATCTTAGCATTGTCTTGACAAAATTATTGCCAAAGGAAGAATAAATCCATGAAGTTCGGATGATGATCCACTTGTCACATATTTTTTGAATGATTTTATCTCCTTCTAGTTTGCTCTTAGCATATTGCCCTTGTGGTCTGTTGGCATCATCTTCTTTCAATGGCCTATTATTTAGGCTGTCATATACGTAATCAGAAGAGATATGGATGAGTGTTGCGCCTTGGCTGTTACAAGCATTGCTGAGGAATTTTAATCCTCTGGCATTGATATCAAAAGTTTTTTTTGATTGGTCTTCAGCATTGTCTACTTGAGTAAATGCACCACAGTTTATAACATAATCGATTTTCTTTTTTTGAAATGCTTTATTTATAGATATAGATGATGACACATCCAACGATCTACTATTATAAAAGTGAAATTGGAATTGTTGGTATTTTTTTTCCAGAACCTGAAACTCGCTGCCCAGCTGCCCGTAGGCACCAGTAATTAAAATCTGAACACGCATTATTTAAAAGGTATGTGATTTTCAAATACAGGCAGGTTATTGTCTTTTTCAGAAAGTTGATAAGGCAGTAAATTGGCTTCATGATTTACACGAGGCCAAGTAATATCCAAATTTGGGTCATTATAAATGATACCACCTTCTGATTCTTTATTGTAATAGTTATCACATTTATAAGAGAATATGGCTTGGTCTGATAAGACTAAAAAGCCATGAGCAAAACCTCTCGGTATCAGCATTTGGAGTTTGTTGACATCATTGAGTTCTGCTCCATACCATTTTCCATAAGTATCAGAATCAGACCTTATGTCTACAGCTACATCATAGATGGCTCCTACTACTGCTCTCACTAATTTTGCCTGAGCCTGCTTTCCTATTTGATAATGCAAGCCTCTTAACACCCCCTTTTTTGATTTGGATTCATTGTCTTGCACCCAATTATTCTGACCATCAGAAGGGAATTTTACCTTACTATAACTTTCAAAAAAATAGCCTCTTTCATCTGAAATAATATGAGGCTTAATCAATTTAAGCCCCTTTATACCTGTATCAAATGCTTCCATTCTGAATTTCTATTTTTCTCTAAAATGAACATTAATAGGCACACCAGTTAAATCGAAACTTTCTCTTAGTTGGTTTTCTAAATAGTTTCTATAAGCTTCTTTTATATGCTTTGGGTGGTTACAAAAGAAAGCAAAAGATGGAAAATAGGTAGGTAATTGTGTAACATATTTAATTTTAATCAACCTGCCTCTATGTGCGGGAGGCGGATATCTTTGCATGGCTTCTTGCATCACTTCATTGAGTACAGAGGTTTTAATTTTTTGTCTTCTGTTCTCATGTACTTTCATTAGCAGCTCTACGGCTTTAAATATTCTTTGTTTTTCGAGAGCTGAAGCAAAAAGGACAGGAACATCATTAAAAGGGGAAATTCTTTCTTTTACATTTTTTTCATAATCACGTGCTGAATTGGTCTCTTTATCCTCTATTAGATCCCATTTATTTACCATGATTACCAGTCCTTTCCTTTTCTTTTGTATCAAAGAAAAAATCTTCATGTCCTGAGCTTCCACACCTGTTTGGGCATCTATCATAAGCAAACAAATATCAGCTTCTTCGATGGCCTTTATTGCTCTTATTACTGAGTAAAATTCCAGATTTTCATGTACTTTACTTTTCTTTCTGATACCTGCTGTATCCACCAATATAAAGTCGTGACCATACTTGGTATATCTGGTATCAATTGCATCTCTGGTAGTACCTGCTATATCGGTTACTATATTTCTTTGCTCTCCTAAAAGTGCATTAACAAAGGATGATTTCCCTACATTGGGCTGGCCTACTACAGCTATTCTCGGCAGTTCTGATTCTTCTTCTTTCACTTCTCTTTCTGGCAACAAATCTACTACTGCATCCAGTAAATCTCCTGTACCGCTCCCACTAATAGAACTTACAAAAAAAGTATTATCAAAACCTAGACCCCAAAATTCGTTAGCGCTAAGTTGTCTTGAGTGGTTGTCTACTTTATTTACACATACTACTACAGGCTTGTTAGACTTCCGCAGCAAATCAGCTATATGATCATCCAAATAAGTGATGCCAGTAGTCACATCAGTCATAAATAAAATGACATCAGCTTCTTCTATTGCTATCTGTACTTGATCTCTAATAGCGGCTTCAAATACGTCATGAGAATCTCGCACAAAACCACCAGTATCCACCACAGTGATTTCCTTACCGTTCCATACAGATTCTCCATAAATGCGATCTCGAGTGACACCACTTTCATCGTCAATAATGGCTAGCCTTTCTCCAATAAGGCGATTATATAAGGTGGACTTACCCACATTGGGGCGACCCACAATAGCTACGATATACGACATGGAAAATTTAAAATGATGTTACAAATATAGAGCAATTTGAAATGGGAGAATGAAATGAAGTTGATTAATTACAATGCCGCTTTTAAGCCAATAATGTTTTGATGAGTTTTCATTCAGTCATTACTTGCCCATTTAATAGCCAAAATGTTTTAAAAGCCTCTCGTCATCCCTCCAGTTGTCTTTTACTTTCACTCTAAGTTCTAAGAATATCTTTTCTTCTAAAAATTCTTCTATACTTTTTCTGGCTTCAGTACCTAATTTTTTAATCATAGATCCACCTTTTCCTATTATAATTGACTTTTGAGTCTTTCTGGATACATAAATATCTGCTGATATTCTAATGATTTTTCCACTTCTTGCCTCTCCTTCTTTGAAACTTTCGATTATTACTTGACAAGAATAAGGTACCTCTTGGTGATACAATTCGAGTATTTTTTCTCTTATTATTTCTGACACAAAAAAGCGTTCAGACTTATCAGTAAGTTGATCTTTAGGGTAATAAGGAGGGCCTTCTGGCAATGCTTTTTGCACTTCTTCTAGCACATGGTTAACACCTTGTTTTTCTAATGCTGAAATAGGAAAAATGTTAGAAAAGGATAGGTTGTTTTTCCAAAAATTAATCACTTCTTTTACCCTATCTTGTTTGCTTAGGTCTACTTTATTGATCAATAAAAATAATGGTGCTTCCAGATTTTTTAGCCTATTGTGGAGTTTTTCATTTATTTCTTGATCCTCTAGTACATCTGTCATGTATATCATCACATCGGCATCTTCAAAAGTAGAAAAAGCATAGTGATTCATTGACTCTTGCATTTTATAATGAGGATCTTGGATGATGCCTGGTGTATCGCTGAATACGATTTGATATTCTTCGTCATTCCATATACCTATAATGCGATGACGTGTAGTCTGAGGTTTATTAGTTATAATACTCATCCGCTCTCCTAGTAGGGCATTCATGAGTGTGGATTTACCCACATTGGGATTTCCAATTATATTAACGAACCCTGATTTGTGTATTTTTTCCAAATTTTAATTGTCTTTTTAGTAACTCGGCGGGGGGCGCTTTTTTTATCCAAAATTGGCTTCAGCTGAGTAGTTATATTTTTTATTAGTGGAGTTATTGTTAATACCTCAACTGTTTTTGAGCACCTTCCATCCTTAGTTCTACCTCCTCAATCATAGCCTTTGGATGGACTCCTCTCCACGGCACTTCATTATAATCATCGCCCATTAACACATAATTTTGTAATCTGGCATTTTGCATTTCATCTTGTACATGTTCACTGAGATTCATGAGGCATATCCATCCATTATCTTCTATTACATCTTCTAACCATTCTTGATAATAGTCTTCATCTCCACTGTGAAAATTTAGAACATTATCGCAAAAAAGAACAAATTTAATAATTCCATTTGCTATTAAATGGTCGGCAATTTCTCGTTTCAATAACATGATGTCATTGTTAATACAATCATTCCATTCTCCTAATAATTCTATTAAAACTATACCATTTTCATAATTGCAATAGAGCAATTTCATGCACATTGTATGAGAACCATAAAAATCCCACTGGGGATGGACAAAATAATTGTAAATTTTTTGTGAATATTGAAATTCGCTGTATTCTCGACCATAAAATGGGGAGCTTTCGTCCTCTTCAGAAGTATAATAATCTCTCCATTTGTGATATGGTTCTATGTCGTGCAAATCTTACTCCTTTTTACTTTGTCACAAATATCAATAGAAAATAGATGTGAGGTTGATAAAAATAAATAAATCATACCTTTATTGCAATAACCAATTATGTAAAAAATGGAAAATTTACTTACTTATTATTGTAATTATAACATATGGGCAAACAAAAAAATGGCTGTTTTTTTTATTGATAAAGAAGAAAAAATCCTTTCTCAGTTTATTGAAAACAGTTTCCCTTCAATAAAAAAAACAACATTACATATACTTAGTGCAGAAAGAAGTTGGTTGGCCAGAATGCAACAAGATGACATGAACAATAGAAATATAATAGATGATCATCAATCCACTAATGGTGTATTCAAAGCACTGTTGGCCACATCCCAAGAATTTCATCGATTTGTTGAAAATCAAACTGGTCATTTCTTTAACCAAACCCTTTGTTTTAATTCTTGGGATGGTACACCTTGGGAGATGCAACCTAAGATAATGGTGCATCATTGTATGAATCACTCGACCTATCACAGAGGCCAATTAATCACAATGGCCAGACAATTAGGATTTAAAAAAGAAGTACCAAGTACTGATTTGCTATATTACTGGAAAGAAAACGCTGAAGGTAAATTATCAAATATTTGACACGGCTCTTAACTTGGTTAAAACGTTTTATGGATTTGAGCTTGGGCAATTATTTAATACAAGAAAATCATGAATGATTGGTATATATCAAAATTGTATAAAGTTTTTATGTTTGCCTTATAAACATAGGGTTTTCTAATTTACCCTTGGCCCAAATTGATGTAGTTGCTGATGATATTTTGACTCTAACTAAAAATGGAATAAGAATTAGCTTACCTTATTCTACTTCTCCTCTTTCTAAAAAAAAATATTGGAATAACCAAACTTATAGTCGTAGTGCATGGCACCAATAGAAATGCAGACGACTATTTTGATAACATGAATACTGCTTTGTCCTTACGCCAAAATGAGATACCCGTTACAGCCATTATCGCTCCTCAATCTTTAACTGAAGAAGATATTGATTTTCATGAATTGAGAAGTGACTTTGCTTATTGGTCATCAAATGGGTGGAAATCGGGTTCAAACTCAAGAAATGAAAGCAGCAACCCTCGTGATTTCAGAATTCCTTCATTTGAAATACTCGATACTTTAAGCACATGCAGTATTAAGTTTCCCTAATCTCTCTCAAATGATATTTACAGGCCATTCAGCTGGAGGCCAACTCACTAATCGGTATACAGCAAGCAGCCCTATAGTCGAAATCCTTTGTAGAGATTATAATATTTCATCTAAAAGCAAAATAGCTAATCCTGGCTCATATGTAGTATCTGAACGAAATCACATAATCTCAGACATAACACGTTGAATATCTGAGAAATACCTCTTTAATTTTATCATTTTTATTACATAAAAAATAGCGAATATTTCATATATATAAAATTATATTATGTGTATTTGACTAATTGTCAGCATTTGGCTTGATTCTCTAACAAATTATTCAAAAAAAGATTAGAACTTTTATCCATGAAAAAGGGATT
>JAZGFD010000192.1:0-9932 GCA_036479115.1 Saprospiraceae bacterium
TTTATGCTATTCGAAGGAAAAGATAACATTAATAATTGCCATTTATAATCAATAGGATGGTAGTGTTGTTATCTTATTGCATAGGATTCATCTTTCTAAGGCCATATTCTCCTATTAAAAGGAAAGAATGTATGTGTCAAGGGATATGTTTGATAGGTAGATATTTGAGCCCATTCCGAAAACTTACAAAATCAAAAAAGTTTGCTTCGAAAAGCTCTGTATAAATTTTTTGACGAACTTTACATTTTTTTTCAACTTACTGATACTCAGGCATCACCGAATCTCAAAAAATGCATACTTCATGCAAAACAACTCTTTTTATGAAAAAAGTTAGTTTCCAAAGTAGACTCATATTTATTTGGAACTACAGGTGGAGCCAAATTTTGATGTAAAAAGTGCCAAATGTAGTTACCTATTTATTTTATTAGTCTTCTCTGCGTTTTAATATGTTAGATAGCTACTATTATACCATTTCAGGCGACGTTGCGGTTCCCTCTCCTTGAGGCTTGTGTCCATTTCTTTAGAATTACTCACTCACCTCATGGTCAGAATCAAAACATTATTAAGCATAAACCATCATTGAGCCCACTCCGAAAACAGATAATTTTCACAAAATGAATTATTTTATATGACATTATTATTTTTTGATATTTGTTGAGACCTGAGTATTATTAGATTGAAAGAGAGGATAAGGCTACTAAAAAAACATTTTAGATTTGTTATGTTTTCGGAGTGGCTCAACATTTACTCATGACAGATCATTAGTGCTATGGAAAGTGACATATGAGGGGTAATTTGGAAATTTTTATTTTTTGTGCTGCGGTGGAAAATTATTCCCTTTGACTAGGGTCAGAACAAGCATTTATTCCGCTAAAATCGAAGCCATCTATTCGCTTTTGTGGTTCATTTACTTGTAGGCTACACCTTCACCAGTCAAGATTGCTCATTTATGCCTTGATCAGAATCATAATTTTCATCAACCCTATCCGTCATTTAACACTTGACAGAGCACTAGTTTTTATTAGAGGTGAAACATATTTATAAAGAAGGGTAAAACATCATTTCTTGCATACGAGTTTCAGGTCTAAATCGAGTCCAATTTACCTCAGAATATTTAAGCCTATCAGCGATAATTTCGAGGACAGAAGGATTCACACCTAAGCCAAAATGGCTGCCTCGTACTTGTACATTTTGATGAATATTGCTTTCTTGTTTCTCCATGCATGTTTGCCAAGGCACCACGCCATCTTCTTTAGAATAAATGGCAGTAGTAGGTACTGGTGCTGGATTTGGAAGGTCTTCTAACAACAAAGGGTCAATGTCTTTTGCAGATTTTCCGTTTGTAATAAATTTGTACATCCACGATGCATTATTGGGGAGATTGATGCCTCTAAAAGGAGATCCTAAAGTGATAATTTGTCTTACCATATGGGGGCGTTTTTTAGCCAGTTGCCTTGCAAAAACACCTCCGAGGCTCCACCCAATAATACTTATTTTATCACCGCTTTTCTCAAATAATTCTTCTACTTTTTCCAATAGTATTTCAAGATAGTCTTCATTGGCATAATTTCTTCCTATCTCCCAGCCATGAGCATTATAACCTATTTTATTGAGGAATTTTCTCAAAGGTTTTGTTGACAGGTCCGTGGCCATAAACCCTGGCAAAACGAGAACAGAATGACCATCTCCCAATTCTTCGTTTTTCTTTACTAAGTTGTAAGGAATAAACGTGCTGTATTCAAAAATTGCCCTTCCAACCTCAGTCATTAACCAAAAAAATGATGGTTTTTTGGTATAGCTCTGTTCTTTAGTCATGGTGATAAATTTCAGTTATATTCTATAACTTTAAGACTGCATATTACAAAATAGTTTCATATTTTAGTCTCTTTACTATAGTTTTAACTATTGGAATTAAGCATTATATTATAATATATTTTAATATGTTATTACTTATTAATCAATTGATTATGCGAAATATAAAGAGCCGCTCAATATCTTGTGCAACCAGAAAAAATTGTTATTATTTTTAGTTAAAAATGCCGCCAAATCACAGCAATTGATTCTTAGCCCAGGGAGTTCCCTTTGGCTATTCATCTTAAAGGCCTCCAGCCATTCTATGATGATTGCGATATTGATTACGTATTGGTGATGTGTCAAGTCACAAATGTATTTCAGCCTTAATCAGATATAAAATAACGGCCTCTCTCTAAAGTGCGCTAAACTTCATTCTTGGGCCACTAGTAATGACAAAGAGCCAAATTGTCTACACGACAATTTGGCCCTTTGATCAAACATGCTGGGATTATAATTAGTTTTTGCTGAAAAGACCTCTAATCCTTGAGCCTCCGTCTTTCATTTGTATTTTTAAGGAATCCAAAGTGTCAAACACGATGACTTGAGTATTAGCAGATAACTTAAGCCCACCTTTGACGGCTTTCGAAGCTACGTTTTGCCATTGCTCACCTCTTACTATTGCTTCCTTTATCATCTCATCAGAGTTGTCAAGCATATAGTCATTCATATCTTTCGCACTGCCCAAAACCTTATCTACTACTTTAGTGATATTGAATTTGTTCGCTTCTTTGATTACTTTTTTTGCAGTTGTATTTGCCATAATAATTAATTTTAGTTCGTATTTTTTTTATTGATATTGCAAATATAGATTGAGCCAGTTACAGCTCAGTTACACGATGAATTAGGCTTTAAGATTTTTTTTTGCCTGATTGATCCAAGTTTTAGGGTCATGAATTTGAAATCTAGGCCCAGCTGCATCTAATACTTTTTCTATTGTTATTATTTTTGCTCCTGCCAAATCTGATATTGATTTTATTCCAGATTCTATAAGAAGTCTTTCAATTTTTGGCCCGATACCGTTAATGTCAGTTAATCTTGTCAAAGTATTTTTAGCTATTGTTTTAGGTTTTGTAATTGAAGATTTCTTAGTTAAAGATTTACGTCCAACTTTAGCTGTCACTTTTTTCACATCCGACCTTAATAATACTTTTTCTTTACTTGCTGTTATGGCAGAAAGTTCTGCAGTTTTTTTTACTCCATTCAATGACCTATTTTTTTTCTTTTTTAACACTGAAGACCCGAGTCCAAGTAATGATATCATCCTTATTCCACCTGTTTTATATTGCTCCACTAATGTCTCTGCTACTGTAAAAGTGAGATCGATACCTTTTTCTACTAAAGGTGTAGAGGCATTAAGGCTTTTGGCAAATAACTTTTGCCATTTACCTAAATTTTCAACCGTTATCTCTACCGTTTCTTCAGATACGCTCAGGACATGGTCATGAATTCTTCCGTAATTATTTTTAAATTTTTTTCGAGTAATATTCTTCTTGATTTTTGCTGCTGTTGTCATTCTTTTTCTTTTAATGGATATTGCAAATATAAAATGGTGGAGTTACACCTGAGTTGCAAAATTTTAAAAGCCATTCCTCATTGTTGTTGTTCCTTTCAAATCTATGATGTGGCAATATATAAGGAGGTTCACTAACGTAAAAAATATGTTAGTAATAGGGGGTGCTATTAAGAGAAAAGGCAAAAGGAATACGGTAGAAATTGAACCTTTTTTAGCCAATATAGAGAATACCGGAGTTACAGAAAAAACAGATTGAGATTTAACCAACAAGGTGGCTTGAGATGCCTTAACAATGAGTCCACTCCGGAAACAGACATTTTTCACAAAATGAGTTGTTTTGGATGAGATTTACATTTATTGAGATTCGGTGATGCCTGAGTATCAGCTAATTGAAAAAAATATAAAGATCGTCAAAAGAAACTTTTTTGATTTTGTGTGTCTCCGGATTGGGCTCAACAATGTACAGTAGAGATGATCTTTAACCTTCTATATGAAATGATATGGTAAAAGTTCTAGACATCAACTTTTCAATAACTCTAGATTCCAAAAGGTTTTGGTTATAGATTAAAGTATTGTTTAACCCTTGTGAAAATTTAAATTCAGGAGAGAAAATGAAATAGGGAAAGAAGAATTGCATGCCAAATCCTATTTCAAATTGAAAATCATGAGGGGAAACTTGGATTAAATTACGCGCCAATTCTTTTCTAACCTTGGAGTTACTTGCCACATCAAAAGCATAGCTCAATCCTGCGATAACAAAGGCTCTTTTATCTCTATAAGGAGCTGATTTATACCTTACATGGAAGGGGAATTTGACCAAAATAGATTCTAAAGACTCTTTTCTCAAATTAATAAACTCAATGCCTGGACCATTTTGTACATTTTCATCTGTGGCAAACTCCAATATTCTAGTTGCAAAAGAAAAGCCCGGTAAAGCACGAAAATCAAAATTGCTACCTATCTTAAAATTTATTATCCCATTGACATCAAAGCCAAGCCCTTGAGCACTTTGAACAATCTTGATTTCATTATTATTTAAAAACTCGTCTGATTGTAAGGAAAAATGTTTTGAGCTATTAAATCCAAGAGTAATTCCGAAATAATAATCTTTATCTTTATAGTCTAAGAAATTGGTATTTTTTCCATATTTCTGTGCGGAAAGAGAAAAAGAAATACATAATAAAAATAGAAAAGTTATACTTTTTCTCCAACATATAAACAACATATTCCTAAAGTATAAGCTTTCCATTTACAATTTTTGAACCCACATTTTTCTAGAATATCGGTAAATTTTTTATAATCAGGAAATATCTGTACTGACTCGAATAGATAGGTATATGCCGATTTGTCTTTAGATATCCAACTTCCTATTTTAGGCAGTATATTTCCAAAATAGAGATTAAACAATTGTTTAAAAGGAAATATTGTGGGTTTAGAGAATTCAAGGACAAAAATCTTACCACCTTTTGTGAGAATTCTGTTAATTTCAGAGATGCCTTTTTCCAGATTTTCGAAATTCCTGACACCAAAAGACACACTTACTGCATCAAATGATTCATTTTTATATTTCAAAGCTTCAGAATCGCCCACAATAAGCTCAATTCTTTTTTCCAGACCTTTTTTTGTAATTTTCTTTTTGGCCACCTCAATCATTTTCGGTGAAAGGTCGAGGCCAATAATTTGTGCATTGGGTATTTTTTGAGCCATTAATACCGCTATGTCTGCCGTGCCTGTGGCTATATCTAATATATTATATGCACCACTTGCTTTTATTTCTTTTACCATCTTTATTTTCCATGATCGTTCTATGCCAAGAGATAATATTTGATTTAAGCGATCATATTTGCCAGATATATTGTCAAACATGTTTCTGATTTGGTCTTTTTTACTATTTGAAGAGCTCTTATATGGTGTTGTCATATGGTATGAATGTAGAAAGAGCGAAGATAGGTTAAGAACAAGGAAAATAAGGTAATAATTACAGAGTTTATTTGCTTTGTAGTATTTAATTATCAGTACCTTTGCGCCCTCATATATTTAAACAATAATTTATATTAATGGCTGGTACAGAAAGGATTATACCGATCAACATTGAGGATGAAATGAAGTCTGCATATATCGACTATTCAATGTCGGTAATAGTAGCAAGAGCCCTTCCAGATGTGAGAGATGGGCTAAAGCCTGTACATAGAAGGATTTTATTTGGCATGAATGAGTTAGGCATTACCATGAGTAAAGGCCATAAGAAGTCAGCAAGGATCGTAGGGGAAGTATTGGGTAAATACCACCCTCACGGAGATACTGCAGTGTACGATGCCATGGTAAGATTGGCTCAAGAGTGGAATATGAGATATCCTCTTATTGACAAACAAGGAAACTTTGGATCAATAGAAGGAGACAGGCCAGCAGCAATGAGATATACCGAAGCACGACTGGCAAGAATTTCAGACGATATTCTAGGAGATCTCAAGAAAGACACTGTTGATTGGAGATTTAACTTTGATGATTCTCTAAAAGAACCTGTTGTTCTTCCTTCTAAGATACCAGCTTTATTAGTCAATGGCGCATCTGGTATTGCAGTAGGAATGGCTACCAATATGATGCCTCATAACCTTACGGAGGTGATGAATGCACTTATTGCTTCTGTAGACAATCCAGGCATTACCATAGATGAATTAATCGAAAATTATGTCACAGCTCCTGATTTTCCAACAGGTGGTGTAATATATGGTATGGAAGGTATTAGAGAAGCGCTGCATACTGGAAGAGGTAGAGTTGTGCTAAGAGGAAAAGCAGAAGTAGAAGTATTACCCAATGGAAGAGAGGTGATAATAATCACTGAAATCCCCTATCAAATCAACCAACAGACCCTAGAAATAAAGATCAAGGATGCTATAGAAGCCGAAAAAGTACAAGGCATTTCTGGTATGAGAAATGAATCTGATAGAAATGGTATCAGAATAGTACTTGAACTTAAAATGGATGCAATGGGAAGCGTCACCATAAGCCAATTATTCAAATTCACGCCTCTTCAAACCTCATATGGTGTGAATAACGTAGTGCTTGTAAATGGTAGGCCACAGACACTAAATTTGAAACAGTTACTTGATGAATTTATAAAGTTTAGGATTGAAGTTATTGTAAAACGGACGAAATTCGATCTGAAAAAAGCCCAAGATAGAGCTCATATATTAGAAGGGTTACTCATTGCACTAAATGCCATTGATGAAGTAATTGCACTTATTAGAGCGAGTAAAACTGTAGAAGAAGCCAAACAGGGGCTGATGAAAAAGTTCAGCCTGTCTGAGATTCAAGCCAAGGCCATATTAGAGATAAGACTAATGCGTCTGGTGAGTATGGAAATTGACAAGGTTCAGGCTGAATATGATGAACTCATGGGAAAGATCAAAGATTTAAAAGACATCTTGAGTAATGAGGAAAGGCAAAAGAACATATTCAAAGAAGAATGTATAGAAGTGAGAGATAAATATGGCGACGAAAGAAGAACCATGATTTCACATGCTGATGGAGAGATCAGTATAGAAGATATGATCCCCAACGAACGAATGATCATTACTATATCCCATTTAGGGTATATAAAACGTACAGAAGCGAAAGAATATAAACAACAGGGTAGAGGAGGTAGAGGATCAAAAGGAACCAAGACACGTGTAGAAGATTTTATAGAACATATTTTTGCAGCCAATGCTCACAACTATCTTTTGTTTTTTACCGAAAAAGGAACATGTTATTGGATCCGGGTATATGAATTGCCAGTAGCATCAAAGGGATCACAAGGAAGGGTAATTCAGAACCTCGTTGCTTTGCCAAAAGATGATAAGGTAAAAGCGTATATTGTAGTAGAAGATTTAAGCGATGAAGAGGTACTCAAGAGTCATTATATAGTATTTGCCACTAAAAGAGGACTTATCAAAAAGACCTCATTGGAAGCATTTTCAAGGCCAAGAGTAAATGGTATTATTGCCATTAATATTAATGACGATGACATGCTTCTCGAAGCTAAATTAACAAAAGGCGACAGCGAAATATTCTTAGCGAATAAAAATGGAAGAGCAATAAGATTTCCGGAAGGTAAAGTTAGGTCGATGGGCCGTACGGCTACAGGAGTGAGAGGAATAGTGTTAGACAATGATGAGGATGAAGTGGTAGGAATGGTTTGTACAGTACCCGATAGTGAAACCAATACTGTGTTAGTGCTTTCTCAAAATGGATACGGTAAAAGAACATTTAATTCCGATTATAGAGTGACCAATAGAGGAGGCAAAGGAGTAAAAACTCTTAAGGTGACTGATAAAACTGGGCAAGTCATAGGCATCAAAGGAGTTTCCGACTTAGACCACCTTATGATTGTAAATAAATCGGGAATAATGATCAGGCTTAGAGCTGCAGACTTAAGGGTAATGGGACGAGCTACTCAAGGTGTAAAACTGATTTCTCTTGATAAAAATGATCAAATAGCGGATCTTGCGATCCTTAAGAATGCTGAAAATGATGAAGAGGAAGAATGACTCATTACCAATAAAAAATATTTTAACAGGATGAAAACATTTGATTAACAAAAAATTATTTGTCTAAACAATGTTAATTTCGTTGAAATATTGAACAGTGATTATTTAATTCTGAACAAGATTCACAAAGTAGTGGCGACATTAATGAAAACTAAACTTTGGAACGGTCAGAATACCCGAATTTATGAAAGGGTAGAAAATATTATAAATTATTAAACAGATGAGAAAAACAATTTTAGGATTATTAATGATATTGATTGGAGCGACAATGGCTTTCGGTCAAGGAGAAAAGGACTTAAAAAATGCTTCAAAAGCATTGGCTAAATATAATAAAGATCCATTTTCTAATGCAGCAGAATTAGAGAAAGCTCAGTCTTTGTTAATGTCAGCTTTTGAAGACGAAGAAGTATTAAATAGTGCCAAATCATGGGTAACCAGAGGGGATATTTTTAAATCTCTTGCAGAATCACAAACCAATTCTAAGCTGTTAAATCCCGAATATGAAATTGGAGAAAAAATGGCTGCACAAATGGCAGCAGAGTACTATTTGAAGGCAAATGAAATGGCGAAAACTGCTGATTCGAAGACTGCAAAAAAAGTAAATAAATCTGTGGTGTCAGGCTTAAAAAAAGTAGAAGGACAATTAAATAACTATGGCATTTTGCTTTATCAAGAAAACGATTATGCCGGTTCTCAAAAACATTTTCAAACAGAATTAACTATATATGACTTGCTTAGGGCCAAAGGTGAAAGCAGTAGATTAGACGATGAAACGCTACATGACGAAAAGGAATACTTTGTAGGAATAGCAGCAAGCCTTGCAGAAAATTATGATGTTGCTATACCTTTTCTTGCAAAACAATTAGAAAAAGGAACCGACGAATCTCTTTTGTACCAATTCCTTTATGAAGCTTACCTCAAGAGTGGTATGGATGATAAAGCCACTGAAACGCTCCAAGCTGGTAGAGCCAAGTTTCCGGATGATGCAAACTTGCTTTTCTCCGAAATTAACTACTTCCTCAAAAGAGGAGAGTTGGATAAAATGACGGCAAATTTAGAGTCTGCCTTAGCTAAAGAGCCCAATAATGTATCAGTGATTACGACTTTAGGTCAAGTGTATGATCAGTTGTCTATTGCGGCAGATGCAGAAGGAGACAATGCAAAGTCTTTAGAAAATTATAATAAAGCTGCTAATTACTACGGTGATGCCTTAAATAAAAATGCTGACAATTTTGATTTGAATTATAGTATGGGTGCTCTTCATTATAATAGAGCAGCAACTTTTACCGATGATTTAAACAAATTATCTGATGATTTTACTTCTACGGGAGTGAAAAAATATGACGCAATTAAAGCGGAAATGGCGAGCTATTTCGACAAAGCACTACCATATTTTCTAAAGGCGGATAGTATTAATGGCAAAGATAAAAATACACTTATTGCTCTTAAAGAAATACTTGCAAGGAAAGATGATTTTGCAGGAAGTGATGGATATAAGAAAAGATTAGAATCTCTAGATTAAAGGTATCTGTTCAAAAAAACTTTAAAAATGGTCACCTTGGAATTTGCGAGGGGGCCATTTTTATTACCTATGATGAGTTTGATATTGTTATAACTACTCAGGTGGAGTCGATTTTGGCTAAAAAAGGTTCTTTTTGCATTTTTTTTTCGGATATTTTTATAACAATATCTCTGCTATTCTGATAAAAATGAGCCTCGCCTAACAAAAAAACAACAAATTTTGTGACTACTCAGGCACCATTAAAAAGAGAATTAAGTTTGGACTATTTGCATCATATTTGAGTGCATATTGAGGTTTCTTTTTCTCAAAGTATCACAATCTGACCCTAGGGTACAGAAGACATGTTGGCCTGATTTAAACATGCCAGATATTTTACTCTTAACCTTGAGCCCACTCCAGAAACACACAAAATCAAAAAAGTTTCTTTTGGCGAACTTTATATTTTTTACAATTAGCTGATACTCAGGCATCACCGAATTTCAATAAATGTAAATCTCATCCAAAACAACTCATT
>JAZGFD010000193.1:0-15150 GCA_036479115.1 Saprospiraceae bacterium
AAAATCAATGTGATAACACATCACACTCTATTGATAATCAAGGATGAATAAAATAGAAATGTAAAGCCAAATGTGAGCTTTGTTCTGTTTAGTAAAAATGTATTGAAATCACGTTAAGAAATCTATTTAGGCGTGGGTTTTTTGTTACTTTTTGAGCCATTCAAAAAGTAAATGAAAAAGGAATTTCATTTGTTCTAATCACTTTTTCATGGATAAAAGTTCTAATATTTTTTTGAATAATTTGTTAGAGAATCAAGACAAATGCTGACAATCAACCAAATACACATAACATAATCCTAAATAAATATATGAAAAATTCGCCATTTTTTATGGAATAAAAATGATAAGATTCAAGAGGTATTTCTCAGATATTCAACGTATTATGTCTGAGGTTATGTGATTCCGTTCAGACATTATTTAGTCTTTATCAATTGAGAATAATTAAACCGTATAAAAACCATGAAGTCACATCAAATTTACCACCAACCTAAAAACTTCCACCACAATAGTCCTACTGGAATCCATATGAGAAGGTGAAATATCGAAACTACAAATCCTACACTAAACCATCTAGGAGCCTCCACATAACCGAGCCCATAATAGATAATGATAGGGCCAGAAGAGTAATTTGTCATACAGCCGCATATACATGAGAAGTAGGCAAATATTGCTATAGATATCATAGGTGGTGTACCCGCTGCCAGACAGACCGCAAAGAAAGGTATTACCATAGCTGCAATATGCCCAGTCAGCATTGAGAATGCATACATACTATAAAAATAAATTACCCCCAAAACCAACACCAAAACAACACCTGAATACCCTGATACAAGCACTTGTATGTGATCAACAAACCATGAAATAAATCCGTATTCCAAAAGCATATTGGCCATTGTAAGCAGGCCTCCTAGCCATATCAGTGTATCCCATGCCTTGTAATTTTTAGTAATGTCATTCCATGATTGTGCCTTTGTGAGTAACAATACAATCACACCTAACCATGCTACTAATGTAGTACCCATTCCATGTAAAAATTTAGTAGTCCACAGTAAAAGCATCACTACCAATACACCCAACATTATTTTCTCCTTCCAATGCATAAGGCCCATCTCATTCAGAGATTTTTTTGCAGCTGTTTGAGCTGCAGACCCGTCTGTAAGAGTAGGTTTCATAACGAAATGTAAAAGTTGAGGTAACAATACTAAGGCAATAAGCCCTGGCACAATAGCGCCTAAGATCCAAGTAGTCCACCCAAAATCTACACCAAAAACATCGTTGGCTGCTTTTGTAATCAAAGGATTAGCAGCCATGCCTGTCATGAACATTGACGCTACAGTGAGGTTAGCATGAGCTCCTACTAAAGAAAGGTATTGACCTGCTTTTTCAGGATGTTTATCAGAATGTGATCCGAGTGAATGTGCCAACGAATCAACTATCGGAGCATGAATACCTCCACCTCTGGCAGTATTAGATGGCATTACAGAGGCCAATAAAAATTCTGATCCACATAGAGCATAGGCCAACCCTTTTAAAGTCTTTCCTAACCTAACGACTAATAACAAAGCCAATCTATAACCAAACCTTGTATCAATCACAGCCTGTGCCAAAAGAAAAGCGGCGATAACAAGCCAAACGGTAGTATCAGCAAATCCTGATAGTGACTCTTTCATACTCAATTCACCAGAAGCAGAAAGAATGATTAACCCTGTCATCACACTCATTCCCATAGGAAAAGGGCGCAAAATAAAACTTATAATCACAGCTATAAATACAGAGAAAATATGCCACGCACTTGGTTGCATATCCACCATAAAATCCAGGTGCCATAGGGTTATTCCAAGAACAAAACATATTAGAATTTCATAGACTTTGTGCGTTTTTACAATATCGTACATTGCAGGTTTTTGTTATCTCAAATTTACAAATAACTTTTATCACCTTACTACCATGTAGTGATGAACCTACAACTAGCCATCTACATGTTTTAGTTGAATCTACATTGACTAGTGCTCTGTCAAGTGTTAAATGACGGGTTGGCTTTGCGCATAATTTGATCCTGAACGAGGTAAAAAACGCAGTCATAGCAGTAGATATGGCGAGTATTTTTAACAAAGAGCAGGTTCAAAAGATGCCAAAGTTACCCGTCAATTTATCCTTGACAGAGCACTAGTTCTGTGTCAAGCCATAAATGATGGGTGATTTGGAATCTTTTAAGCCTGCACATCGTTGGAAAATCACTCATTTAGCCCGCTAAAATCGTATGTTTTCCGCCTTGTTCAGCCACAAAATATTCATCAAATCCCACCCACCATTTAACACTTGACACAGCTCTAGCTATTGACATTGTCATCATTTTTAATTAAAAATGCCGCCAAATCACAACATTCGTTACTCTACTACAGGGCGTTGCCCTTAGCCATTCAGCTCAAAGGCATTTAGCCTTTCTATGATGATTACAATATTGAGTTCTTACTTTCAAGTCACTAAATTCTCATTCAAAATATTCTATTTCATAAAATTTGATTGTTTCCGTTCAGACACTATTTAACGGCTTTTGATAAAACTAACAAGTCCCAACATCTCAAACAATAAATATATTATTGAATTGAGTTATTGAGTCTACTCCGTAAACAAACATTCTAAATAAAAAGAAATGTAGTGGATGAAATTTACATTTTTATATCAAAACTGAATATCAGAAAGATTGATATTATACTCTATTCGCTGATTGTCATTCACATCAAATATTTCGAAGGTGAGTTTAGGGTTTTCATCATTCCACTCAATTGTAATCAATCCAAAATGATTGTGCATAATTGGACCCTCTATCCTGTTTTTATTTGGCGTAGCAAAGTGCCATTTTGAAGAGAGACCACTTGAGGTGATGTCATAAATAGGGTAAAGCTCCTCTTCATGAAATTTTGATATTTCAGCATAATGTACATCTCCAGAAATAAAAATAACACCACTGGCTCTTTTTCTTTTTATCAATTCCAAAAAACGCTTCTGCTCATGAGGAAAATTGGCCCATGCTTCATATCCATTGAATTCTATACCAAATTGTGTGCTCGACCCAATTATTCTTATATCAGCTGGTTCTGAAAGTTCTTTTTCTAACCATTCCCATTGATCTTGTCCTAAAAAAGTAGAATCCGTAGTAATATGTGGCATATATTCCAAATTATAAAAATACCTCTTGTCTTCGTCAAATGCTCCGTCATACATCAAAATGTCATCTCTAAATGTTCTTGTATCTAGTAGAATAATTTGAAGAGTCCTTGATCCATGTCTATAATAAGAAGATGTGTATATCCCTTCTCTATTTCTACGATCTGAATCAGAGGGTTCGTCAAATACATTGAGAAAAATCTCTTTTGATTCAGATTTATAAGGATAATGCCTTCCTGCATCATTTTGCCCAAAATCATGGTCATCCCATGTAGCAATGATAGGAACATTATGTTTGAGATTTTTATAAGTAGACTTAGAAGTAAGCTGATTATATTTTGATTGAAGGATTGACATATCATCTGTGTCACCATAAATGTTGTCACCTAAAAAAATGAACAAATCAGGATCATGGTCAACCACAACATCAAATATGGACAATGGATGATCTTCATGCCCGCACGAGCCAAATGCAATTTTAGTAGTAATTGTGTCTGGTTTTTTACATCCAATGGAATGCATAGAACATAGGCATATAAAAATTAATACTATGTGTAATTTATTCATAATCAACGTTATATATTAATTGCATGTAAGTAGCGTTTGAACGAAAACTCATCAAAATTCGACAGTTTCCGTTCAGACACTACTTACGTATAAGAAATTCACCTATCGTCTTAATCGCTATAATTTTAAATGCCAAATTATATGCAGGTGATAAATAATGGATGCACTAAGGTGACATTAATATCATTTCTGAATAGTCAAATTTGATATAAATATTATCTTCAAGCCAAACCCATTACAACATTAAAAAAAAAGAATGGCAAAAAGCGAAAACAATGAACTAAAAAAGACCTTAGGGCCTCTTATGTTATGGGGGCTTGGTGTAGGATATGTGATTTCGGGAATGTATTTTGGATGGAATCTCGGCCTCGAAAAAGGAGGTACTTTGGGTTTGGGAGTTGCTACTCTATTCATCATTGTAATGTATCTCACTTTTACATTCAGTTATACCGAGTTGGCATGCTCTATTCCTAAGGCAGGGGGCGCATTTACTTATGCGCACAAGGCTCTAGGAAAAGACTGGGGGTTCTTAGGCGGTATGGCTCAAAATATTGAATTTATTTTTGCCCCACCTGCCATTGCCTTTGCCATAGGCGCTTATATGAATTTATTTTTTCCTGGAGTGCCTATTATTGCCATTGCATTGGCTGCATACTTACTTTTTACGGCCATCAATATTTTTGGAGTCAAGCTTGCTGCTTCGATAGAATTGATTATTACCATTATAGCAGTATTTGAATTGTTAATTTTTGCAGGAGCGACCTTACCTTCTTTTGAATGGAGTAACATGAAACACAATCCTCTTCCAAATGGCTGGAGCGGTGCTTTTGCCGCCATACCTTTTGCCATTTGGTTTTTCTTAGCCATAGAGGGCGTAGCTAATGTAGCCGAAGAAACGATAAATCCACAACGCAACGTACTCATCGGATTTGGATCGGCTATTTTAACTCTTGTCGTACTGTGCTTGCTCACTTTTTGTGCCTCTGTAGGAGTAGAAGGATGGGAGGCTGTAGTATATCCAGAAATGGGAGGGGCGGCATCTGATTCTCCACTGCCCTTGGCATTATCTCGCATTTATGGCGAAAATCACATCTTATACCGTTTGGTAACTTCAGTAGGATTATTTGGTCTTATTGCCTCTTTTCATGGTATTATTCTCGCAGCAGGGCGGTCTACTTTTGAGTTTGGAAGAGAGCGATTTGCTCCAAAAGCCTTAGGTAGAGTACATTCTAAATATCGTACTCCTGCCAATGCCCTTATTGCCAATATGGTGGTTGGTATCATTGCATTATTTACTGGAAAAACTGGAGAAATAATCACTTTAGCTTGTTTTGGCGCTTTGACGTTATATATCGTCTCTATGATCTCTTTATTTGTACTACGTAAAAAAGAGCCTGAATTGGAAAGACCATTTAAAGTGCCTCTTTATCCGATTACGCCGATCATCGCTTTAGTGATTTCTAGTATAGCTCTAGTGGCTATGACCATATATAACCCTATATTGGCATTGATATATTTTGGAATATTAGTAATAACTTATGCTTACTTTAAGTGGAACTATAAAGAAGAGCCCAAAGGAATAAATATAGAAAATGAATGAAATAGATCCAAGTAATATCAAAGTAATTCTCTTAGATTTAGGGGGAGTAGTCTTTCAATATTCTAGTGAATCAAATGAGAAAATACGATGGGATATCATCCATCTGTTAAAAGATAAGTATGGTAATGAATTAAATGTTGGAACAGCCAGATTAACCAAAATTCTATCAGAATACAGTCATCTAACCAATCAATATTTAGGAGAAAGAGAATTCCTATCTGGTATTTTTAACACTTTATATTTTAATAAAGACCTCATTAAAACCCTGAAAACTAACTATAAAATAATTATCGTAAGTGATAATAATGAAGAAAATATAAGTTACATTTCTGAAAGATATGATTTTGCAAAATGGGCCATTGACCAAATATATTCCTTTGATTATCAAATGGTTAAATCAGATAAAAATTTCTTTAAGAGATTGGTAGTTGAAGTGGGTTTTGAAAAAGAAGAAATGGTTTTAATCGACAATCAACAAAGAAATATTGACAGTGCATCGGCCTGTGGAATAGCAGGTATATTATACAGAGGAAATGAGGAGACCAATCATATTTTAGCCCATTAAAAAATAATTGAGAGAAATGAAAAAAAAGGGAATGCTGAGCCTCGCCGAGCTTCAAAAAAGGGCAAAAGAAGAGCAGATTGAGACGATAATAGTTGCTTTTACTGATCATTATGGGAGGATGATGGGAAAGAGATTTGACGTTGATTTCTTCATAGAGACGTGTGTAGACGGAGGCACCCATGCCTGTGATTACCTTTTGACTGCTGATATGGAGATGGAACCAGTAGCGGGTTACAAATATGCCAACTGGGCATTGGGTTATGGTGATTTTCATATGATCCCTGATATGAGCACTTTGCGCATTGCTGATTGGTTAGATCATACAGCTTTGGTAATGTGTGATATCTTGGAAGAGAAAACCCATTCATTTGTTCCATTTGCGCCTAGGTCAATATTGAGAAAACAATTGGAAATATCACAGTCTTTGGGTTATCTATGCAATGCTGCCTCTGAATTAGAATATTATGTATTCGAAGAAGGATACCGCGAGGCAAATGAGCAACATTATCATGACCTCAAACCTGTAGGATGGTACCTAGAGGATTACCATATTATGCAAGGTACACGCACAGAACATTTCACGGCGGCAGCTCGTAGGCACTTAAAAAAATCAGGAGTGCCCGTAGAAAATTCTAAAGGAGAATGGGGCCTCGGTCAGCACGAACTCAATGTGAAATATACCGAAGTATTGGAAATGGCCGATCGTCATATGGTATATAAGCAATGCCTAAAAGAAGTGGCCGATCAAATGGGCATCTCTGTGACCTTTATGGCTAAATATCATGAAGACCGGGCAGGCTCTAGCTGTCACATTCATATGAGCCTTTGGAGTGGTGATAATAATGCCTTTGATGGTGATCATTCATTTGGGCCTGTAATGGGATCTGATGTTTTCAGATGGTTTTTGGGAGGATGGATGGCCAATGTATCAGAAGTAATGCCATTTTATGCACCTACAGTAAATTCTTACAAACGCTACGTAGATGCCTCATGGGCTCCTACGAGACTGGCATGGAGTTATGACAATAGAACGGCTGGATTCAGAGTAGTAGGGAAAGGAAAAAGTTTAAGAATAGAATGCCGCATTCCAGGAGCAGATTGTAACCCATATCTGGCATTTGCGGCATCATTGGCATGTGGGTTACACGGAATAAAAAATAAAACAGAACCACCTGAAATTTTTAAAGGTGATGTATATGCTGCTAAGAATCTTCCAAGGGTACCTTACACATTATCAGAGGCCATTGGTATTTTTGAAAAAAGTGATTTTGCAAAAAAAGCTTTTGGCAAGGAGGTCGTAGAGCACTATGTTCATTTTTATAAAACAGAGCAAGCAGCTTATGATAAGGCTGTTACAGATTGGGAGAGGGTGAGATATTTTGAGCGGATTTGATTGGTGTATAACATGTCGCAGATTTTGTATTTCAAATGGTTAAGAACAGTTGGTCAAAAAAGTGATGAAATTTCTAGGCGTTCTTTCTTTTAGGTTTTAGTCGAACTACTCTGGTAGGCGCGTTTGTGGCTTGTCTGCTAATCCGTCAGGTAATAAATTGTTATTTTTTACCAGTCAAAGAACTTTTTTTACACCATAGCAGAGCTATGGCGAAAAAAAACTGAAACATTGTCAGATTGGGAGTACGGTAGTCTTTATTTAAAAACAAATGCAACTACTCAGATGAGCGTTTTTGAGATAAAAAGTCGTTATTTTTTTTCAGATAAAGCTCATTTTTGGGGGCATGGCAGAGCTATGGCAAACATAGTAGCTAAAATATGGTAGAAAAAGAACTTTTTTTATCCAAAATTGGCTCCAACTGCGTAGTTACAAACAAATTAATTGAAAATAAAAAATGAGGTTAGAGAATAAAACAGCCATAATTACAGGAGGAGGTAGTGGGATTGGCAAAGAATCATGTCTATTATTTGCCGCAGAAGGTGCTAAAGTCGTAGTTGTAGATATTAATGCTACCGAAGGAGAAAAAGTAGTCAATGAAATTTGTGAAAATGGAGGCAGCGCTTATTTTTGTAAAGCAGATGTATCCTCAAAAGCAGATTGTAAATCGATGGTAGATTGTGCAGAGAGAGAATTTGGAGGGCTTCATGTTATGTTCAATAATGCTGGTATCATGCACAGTGATGATGGTGATAGCCAATCTACAGAGGAAGACGTATGGGATTTGACCATGAACATCAATGTGAAGGGTGTATTTTTCGGATGTAAATTTGGCATTCCTTTGATTAGAAGGAGCGGTGGCGGATCTATCATTAATACGGCATCTTTTGTGGCACATCTCGGTGCTGCAACGCCTCAACTAGCTTATACTGCAAGTAAAGGAGCTGTATTGGCAATGTCAAGAGAACTGGCCGTGATTCATGCCCGAGAAGGAATAAGAGTGAATGCATTGAGCCCAGGACCTCTGCGAACAGAGCTTTTGATGAAATTCCTCAATACTGAAGAGAAGAAACAACGTCGTTTGGTTCATATACCAATGGGCAGATTCGGCGAAGCAAAGGAAATGGCAAAAGCAACCTTATTTTTAGCATCTGATGATTCTTCTTACATGACTGGGACGGAGTTTTTAGTAGATGGTGGAATCACTTCTGCTTACGTAACCCCGGAGTAGCGTCAGGTTAATGAGTTCTGATTATTTTAATTTTATTAAGACCTCAATTTTTATCTATGAGTAATTTAATTCAAACCATAAGCCCTATTGATAATTCTATCTATTTGGAGCGTGAGATAGCTCGTGATTATCAGCTAGAAAATGCCCTTAATGCAGCAGCAGAAATTCGTAGAAAATGGAAAGAAGTATCTATTTCAGAAAGGGCCGTGTTTTGCCGAAAGGCGATAGAATATTTCCTCAACAATGTAGATGACATAGCTGAAGAGATAACGTGGCAAATAGGCAGGCCAATAAGATTTACCCCTTTTGAAATTAGCAATGGTTTGAAAGAGCGGGCCGAATATATGATCGATATTGCCGAAGACGCATTAAGAGACGTGCAAATAGCTGGTATTGAAGGGTTTAAAAAGTACATAAAAAGAGAGCCTCTAGGTACTGTTTTCGTTTTAGCTCCTTGGAATTATCCTTACCTCACCTCAGTTAATGCAATTATTCCTGCGCTAATGTCAGGTAACACGGTGATACTTAAACATGCAAAACAAACACCACTATGTGCTGAAAGATATGCCGCAGCTTTTGAATATGCTGGCCTCCCGAAAGGAGTATTTCAATATCTCCATCTAAATCATTCTCAGGTGGCTTCTATCATTAAAGACAAAAGAATAAATTATGTGGCTTTCACTGGTAGCGTTGCAGGAGGATCTGCTGTCCAACAGGCAATGAGTAGCAGATTTATTAATGCAGGGCTCGAATTGGGAGGAAAAGACCCTGCCTATGTGAGAGCAGATGCCGATCTTAGCAATGCTGTAGAGAATCTGGTAGATGGCTCATTTTTTAATTCAGGACAATCATGTTGTGGTGTGGAGAGAATTTATGTGCATAAGAGTAAATTTGATCGATTTGTGTCTGAATTTGTAACAAAAACCAAGCAATATGTACTCGGTAATCCCCTAAATGAGAATACTACTTTAGGGCCAATGATAAAAACATCCTCAGCTTTATTTGCGCAAAATCAAATAGAAGATGCAGTATCAAAAGGCGCAAAAAAACTAATAGATCCACAACATTTTAATGATAATATTGAGCTGCCGTACATGGCCCCTCAGGTTCTTATAAATGTAAGTCATTCTATGAATATTATGACAGAAGAAAGCTTCTCACCCATAGTCGGTATTATGTCAGTAAAAGATGATAATGAAGCCATCCAATTGATGAATGATAGCGATTACGGCCTTACAGCTTCTATATGGACAAAAGACAAGGAGCTCGCTATATCTTTGGGTGATAGAATAGAGACAGGCACCGTATTTATGAACAGATGCGATTACCTAGATCCTGCTTTGGCATGGACGGGGGTGAAAAATAGCGGCCGTGGATGTACGCTCTCATCACTGGGTTATGATGCACTTACTCGGCCTAAATCATTCCACCTCAAAACAAAGATTTAGTGAAAGCAGGATTATTCATGTGTGATCATGTAAATAAGGAGTATCAACCAAAATTTGGCAATTATTCTAATATGTTTTTCGACTTGTTCCCCCATTTTGAATGGAAATATTATGATGTTTATTCAGGAATATTCCCTCAAAATCTTTCAGAATGTGATGTCTATTTCGCCACAGGTTCTAAGCACTCTGTATATGAAGATATAGATTGGATTAATGAACTTAAAGATGTAGTGCGTCAATTATACCATGAGAATAGGTATTTCATAGGCTTTTGTTTTGGGCACCAGCTGATGGCGGATGCACTTGGTGGCAAAGTGGGTAAATCTCCAAATGGATGGTGTGTAGGCGTACATGATTTTGACATTAAAAAAAGAGAAGATTGGATGCATTCTTATCAAGATCATTTAGGACTTCTCATGATGTGCCAAGATCAGGTATTAACATTACCTCATGGCAGCACTGTTTTGGCTAAAAACGAAGCATGTCCAGTGGCTATAATGGCGGTAGGAGATACTTTTTTAGGTATCCAAGCACATCCAGAATTTTCCAAATCTTATGATAAATTGTTGATACAAAAGCGTATCAGCAAGATGGGAAAAGATGTAGCAAAGAAAGGCATATTGAGTTTAGACCGACCTATTCATAATGGCCTTTTGCAGAATTGGATAACGAAATTTCTCACAACTAAAATGTAGTTTTCTATCAAATTGACGGCTGACTTCGGAATATTTTGAATCTGCAATTTGATAATAAAATATCCGCTATAGCCATTGATAAGTTTAGTGCCTCGTTCGGCTTTAAAATACCCTCAAAATCTTCCTGCCATTTTACAGAACACGAGAAATAAAAAAAGGTGCTTAAATCGGCACCTTTTTTATCTACATCTCACATCTCACATCTCAATCTCCAAAATTGTAAAAAAGCATCCTAACTAAAAGAAATGAAACTCAAAAAAATGGATGAATTGGTGTGATGATACTAAATTATTATGTTTTCTTTTTTAGGAAGCTTTTATGTACTTGTCTACATCGGTTTCTTCAAACTTCTTACCGTTCCATTTCCCTAACCACTCACAATTTTTCTTTGTTCTAAGATATTGCTGATACGACCTTACAGCTTCTACTCTATTCGTTCTTTTAATGGTGATATTATTGTTATATCCGTTTTTTACATTAAAGTAATATACATCTGTACCAAAATCAAACTTTTTTGTACTCCTACGCGGCATATGTTATGAATTTTAATTTAGAAATAAACATGTTCTCGGATATCATAGGGTTCCTTTTCTGAATAACCAATTTAAAGGTAAAATGGTTCGGGAGGTAATTTGAAGATGTCCTTATTATAAAATGTATTGTTTTCTCAGTTAGTTGTTATCCTATGAAATAAGCCACAAAAATATAATAAAATCAGTGCAATACCCAAGTATTATTTCTGTAACGACTCAAGTGGTATCAATTTTGGCAAAAAAAGGTTCTTTTTCCGCTATACATCAGCTATTTTCCTTTCAAATTGAAGATGAGGCAGCATAATCAAGATTCACTAACGCATAAGATAGGAATGTCTCTGCTATTAAGAGGAAAAAAGATAAGTCTTCAATATCTTGTGCGGCGAGAAAAATTTTTTATCATTTTTTGGTTAAAAATACTGCCAAATAACAACAATCGCTACTCTACCAAGGCCGTTGCCTATGGCTATTTAGCTTAAAAGCATTCAGCCTTTTTCTATGATGACTACAATATTGAGTCCTTACAAAAATAGATTCTTTGATTAAAAAAACTAGATTCTTTTTTACTCAAAAGCACACCACCTGAGTAGGTACAATTTATTAAATGTCTTTTTTTAAGAAAAAAAAGTAAGAAAGACTAAAAAATATCAAAATGTATATTATGGAGGTAAATGTTGCTTCTTGATAGGTCAATAAAAAATCAAAGTCAATATCATTCATAGGTATTGCTTCGGCATATTTGAAAAGAGGATTGGGCATGAGATCTTCAAAAGAATTAGCCGGATAAAAATTGATCGATTTATTTTTCAACCCAAACATCTTGCCATGCAATCCCCATCTCAATATCAACTCTATTAAAATCACATAGCTTAAATAGAGCATTATTGCTATACCTGATCTTTTGATAATAAAAGCAATGAAAAATCCCAATGAACAATATCCGAGTGTCATTAAAAAAAATCGAGGGATAGCCCAATTATTATCAAATGCGAAGCTCAAATCAGCATTGCTGGTATGGTAATACCCTATGCTTAAGCCAATTATGGCATAAAATAGAGTAGCAAGAATACATAAAACTATAACTGATGATAATTTAGCAAGAAAGAAATCCTGACGGGTGTATCCATTAATGACATTTTGACGCATCGTCTTATATCCTACCTCTTGAGTGATCATAAATATGACCATCAATCCTATAAAAAAAAAGACCAACCAATTGCCAACATAACCAAGGTAGGACCACATAGATGGAAACTCAAAAAATATAGAATTATTAGGTAGAGGGGGTGGTACATTTTTAAACTCTTTCCCAATAAATATAGCAGTGGGCATAAACACTAAAAACATAATAGCCAATAGTGATACTACGGCATTTTTCCTAAATTTTAACCACTCAGTTATAAGTAAGTTTATTATTTTCATCAGGGCTACTCTTTTGTTATTTCAAGAAATTCTTCTTCTAGGTTCCTTTTCCTACTCACAAAATGATTGGTCAAAATCGCATTTGACATAAGGTGTTTACTCAAGTCAACTACACTTGTTTCAGAAGGAACAGAACATTCCAACCAATTTTTTTTTCTACTTATTTGACCTACTAATGAATAGTTGCTTAAAATGGTAACCAAATGATCTAAATCATCACTACCTACTTCTACTGTAATGTCATCCGACAGAATAGAACCTACAAGGCCTGTAGCCATAAGGTTGCCATTTTTAATAATGGCTACATGTTTGCATATTTTTTCTACTTCATGTAGAATATGGCTTGCCAGTATGACTGTATTTCCCATACTTGCCACTTCTGTAATTACATTTCTCACCTCTGCAATGCCTTGGGGGTCTAAGCCATTGGTAGGTTCATCAAAAATCAACACTTTAGGATCGCCAAGGAGAGTAGCTGCTATTGCAAGGCGCTGTTTCATTCCCAATGAATAAGTTCTAAATTTGGATTGTTTTCGCCCTAAAAGATTCACTAATTCTAAAAGGTCGTCATAGTTTTTTCTATTGCCTCCTTTGATTCTGTCTACGATTTCGAGGTTTTCTGTAGCATTTAGATAAGGGTAAAAATTAGGAGTTTCGAGTATGGCTCCTATTTTTTTTCTATGGTTATCTCCATATTTCCCTTCAAACCATTGGTAACTTCCTTTATCTTGCCTGATTATATCTAGAATCATTCCAAGTGTTGTGGTCTTTCCACTTCCATTGGGCCCTAGAAGGCCATAAATTGAGCCAGATTCAATCTGTAAATTCAAGTCATTAACGGCTTTTATTTTGCCATATGACTTTGTGAGATGGTTAATTTCTAGTGCTAGCATTCAACGTTTTATTATTGCGGTAAATTACAACAATTCAACTTCGTTTTCGGGTCGCTTAGATAAACCTTAGCAAAGATTGGACAAGTTGAGCGTAAATATTGATAAATGGTAGCTACTCAGGTAGTATCAATTTTGGCTAAAAAAAACTCTTTTATCACTATACTTCGGCAAGTTATGTCTCAAATCGAAAATGTGGCAAGATAATCGAGATTCATTAACGAATAAAATGAGTTAGCAATAGCGTTGCTATTAATTCAAAAATAGCTTGTGTATAGCAAAAAAATCGCAATTTTTTATCTCAAAAGCACACCACATGAGTAGTTACGATAAATGAATGACAGCTCCTTCAAATTTATATTGTTACACCAGTTTATTCATGAGTTTCTCTAGGTGTTGTAGTTTGGGTGGATAATTAATAAACATGGACAGATTAAAAAGTTTTTGGGGATGGGGATATGCTAATTATAAAGTAGATGAAAAAAGAGTTCAAATGTTTGAAATGTTGTTGAAGGGCTTGGTTGGTGAGACTTCATTTTCTGATATTCCAGCACCTTCTATTGAAAACATTCACTTAAGATTACCAAGATTTTCGATTCCTAAAGAATTACAATCTATTTGTACTTCTGAAAAAAGAGGAAGGATTTCTCACTCTTACGGTAAGTCATTTAGAGACATTTGGAGAGCATCCAGAGGATTATATAATAACCCACCAGACTATATTGCTTTTCCTAAGGAAGAATCTGATATTATGGCCTTGTTTACCTTTGCCGCTAAAAACAAAGTATCTATCATACCATATGGCGGTGGCACCTCAGTGGTAGGAGGAATAGAACCTACATTGAGTAACGAATACCAGGGAGTTATCACTGTGGATATGAAACATTTTGATAAAATATTAGAAATTGATAAAAAAAGTAGATGTGCACGTATCCAGGCAGGCATCTTCGGCCCTGAGTTAGAAAAAAAGCTTAAACCACATGGACTTACCTTGCGACATTTTCCTCAAAGTTTTGAGTTTTCTACTCTAGGAGGCTGGATTGTAACACGTTCTGGAGGTCATTTTGCAACCTTATTTACCCATATCGATGAGTTTTTACAATCCGTACGGATGGTCACTCCATCTGGGGTCATGGAGAGTCGCAGACTCCCTGGGTCAGGAGCTGGGCCAAGTGAAGAGCGTTTTATAGCAGGTACGGAGGGCATTTTTGGAATAGTAACAGAAGCATGGATGCGATTGCAAGATATCCCAAAGCACCGAGCAGCCCAAACTGTCAATTTCTCGACATGGGAAGAAGCTATTGATGCTTGCCGCCAAATAGCGCAATCAGGGCTGAATCCAGCGAATACTCGACTTGTAGACCAGATGGAAGCTATGATCAATGGGCTCGGAGATGGAAAATATTGTGTAATTATATTAGGTTTTGAGAGCGCTCATAGGGATATGAAACCCTACATGGATCAAGCACTTGAAATCTGTAAAAAAACTGGTGGTTCATGGACGGTAAAAGAAAAAACCATAAAAAGAGATACCAAAGCGGATGAATGGAAAACATCTTTTCTCGAAGCACCATATCTCCGTGATATCATGGTAAGAAAAGGATACATTTTGGAGACTTTTGAAACAGCCGTAACATGGGA
>JAZGFD010000194.1:0-16379 GCA_036479115.1 Saprospiraceae bacterium
ATAGCTGAAGGAAAGGCAAAAGGAATCGTATTAAATGCAGTAAAAAACAAAATAGTTCATCGCGCATTTGCTGTGATCAAAAGGCAAACTCCTTATGTAAAACTGACATATTGAAGAAAAATGTCTCTGGATAATCCAAAGATTATGTATAAAAACTATTTTAATGTATTATTTGGTTAAGCGTAGAAATTCAGGTGGGCACTTTTGCGGTAAAATTTTTTATTATTTATTTACCAGATAAAGCTCATTTTTTGAAGCATAGCAGAGCTGTGGCGAAAAAAATATCTGAAATATGGTAAAAAAAGAAATTTTTCATCCAAAATTGCTTTCACTCAAGTAGTTACCTTAGGCTATTAGGGAAGAATAAATATGAGAGAGAATAACTTTATGGTACATCTGTACCTGCGGAAGCTTTTAATATCTCAAACCATTGCTCATCAGAAATCTTTTCTTTCATAGCATCCACAGCTATCTTTATCCGCTCTATTTTAGAAGACCCCGTGACGGGTAAAATTTGAGAAGGGTGATGGAGTAAGAATTTGTAAGCCATTTCTTCTAATGTCCATCCATTTTTATCAGCAGCATCCTTTAGTCTGCCTCTCTTCATTACAAAATCATAGTCTTTTGATTTTTTGAAAAGCTGTCCTCCACCAAGTGGTGACCATGCCATCGGTTTTGACCCTCTCGACATTGCATTGTCCAGAGTGCCATCCATGAAAGGATCTAGATGAAGAATAGATGCTTCTATCTGATTGGTAACAACTGGTACAGATTTATAAATAAGATTAAATTTAATAGGGTCAAAATTAGAAACCCCAAAATGCCTGACCTTGCCTTGATTCTTCAACCTTAAAAAGGCTCCAGCAACTACATGTGGATCTAATAATGGGCTAGGCCGATGAATCAATAAAAGGTCAATATAGTCAGTCTTAAAATTTTCAAGGCTTTTATGAACAGAGTCAAAAATATACGCCCCAGAATTATTGTAACTTATTATTTTATTCTTGGGACGATTATCACAAGGCAATTTGATGCCACATTTGGTAATAATCTGAATCTTAGAGCGATCTATACCACCAAGAGCCATAGCGTCACCAAAAAGTTTTTCGGTAGTATAGTGCCCATAAATATCAGCATGATCAAAAGTAGTGATGCCGAGTTTGATACATTCCCGAATTAACTTGTTAACATCTTTAGAAGAAAGATCTGCTCCCCATTTGCCCCAATTCATTACTCCAGCTGTGATTCTGGAAAGAGCCAAATCCTCATGTAATTTAACAAGCATATTATAAAATCTAGTGTTTTACTTCGTCTTCAGTTTCTTTTAATGTGGCATTCCCGTTATCTGAAACTTTTGATTCTTCATCAATTTCATCATTTTCAATTTCGTCATCATCATCCAGATTAAATTTTTCATCCTCTGGAAAAGGCCTTGGGCCTATAAGTTTTTCTAAATCAGATTTGATTAAAACTTCTTTTTCCAAGAGTTCTTTTGCAAGTATATCAAGTTCTTTTTGCTTGCTTTTAAGCAAATTTTGAGACCTTAAATATTGTTTCTCCAGTAATTTTCGCACTTCATTATCTATAAGTGTCGCAGTATCATCAGAATATGGTTTACTCCATTGATCCTGTTGCATCCCATAGAATGACACATTACCTACCTTCTCATTCATGCCATAGATGCCTACCATGCTATAAGCCATCTTAGTAACTTGATCCAGATCATTTTGTGCACCAGTAGAAATCTTGTTAAAAACAATCTTTTCTGCGGCTCTGCCTCCAAAAGTCATGCATATTCGGTCTAGCAACTGTTCGGTGCGGGTAATGTATTCTTCTTTGGGAAGATACTGAGCATACCCCAATGTACCCATTCCTCTGGGCACTATAGTAACTTTCACTAATGGAGAAGCATGCTCTAAAAACCACCCACAAATGGCATGACCGGCTTCGTGGTAAGCAATAATTTCTTTTTCTTTTGGCGAAATAAGTTTATTTTTCTTTTCTAAACCTCCTATCACTCGATCAAGGGCATAATTAAAATCATCAAGTTCTACCGCCTTTTTTTCTCTTCTTGCTGCCACTAATGCTGCCTCGTTACACACGTTAGCTATATCTGCTCCTGCAAATCCTGGTGTCATCTCTGCTAACTGACTGGGTTTTACCTCTTTACTTATTTTAATATTTTTAAGGTGTACTACAAATATGGCTTTACGCTCTTTTAAGTCAGGCCTATCTATGCCTATCTGCCTGTCAAATCTTCCAGGTCTGAGCAATGCAGGATCTAATACATCTGGCCTGTTTGTTGCCGCCATTAATATTACACCTTTATCAGTACTAAAGCCATCCATCTCTACCAATAGCTGATTTAATGTATTTTCCCTTTCGTCATTTCCTCCTTGTACAGCACCTTTTCCTCTTGACCTTCCTATTGCATCTATCTCATCAATAAATACAATGCAAGGGGCTTTTTCTCTAGCTTGCCTAAATAAATCTCTTACTCTTGAAGCTCCTACACCTACAAACATTTCTACAAAATCAGATCCAGAAATAGAAAAGAAAGGGACATTAGCCTCTCCAGCGACGGCTTTTGCTAATAATGTTTTGCCGGTTCCAGGAGGGCCTACTAGAAGAACTCCTTTGGGGATTTTCCCACCTAGAACTGTATATTTTTTAGGCGTTTTTAAGAAATCGACAATTTCCATTATCTCTTCTTTTGCTTCATCTAAACCTGCTACATCATTAAAAGTTATGTTCACATTAGCATTGCTGTCAAATAGAGTAGCTCGTGATTTTCCAATATTAAAAAGCTGAGCTCCTGGCCCACCTCCACCTCCGCCCACGCGGCGCATAATGAATAACCACACACCTATAAAAAGTAGAATGGGAATTGTCCAACTAAGAATGACATTCAACCAATTCTGCCGATTTTCAAATTTTGGATCAAGATCAAGTTTATTTTTTTCATTTAGTTCATCTATCTTATCCAAAAACTTGTCTACTGAGCCAATCTTCATGGTGAATTGTGGAGGCTCAAACATTGATGAGAGTTTATTTGAGGTGGCCGTCTCTTTGTACTTGTCTAGTTTGTCTTTTTTAATGTAGATTTCTACATCCTGTTTGTTTACCACGCTGAGTTTTGCAATGTCTTCTGCCTTAGCTATCTCTGCAAATTTCTTAAAAGTTACTTCCTCTGGTCTCCCTACAAGACTCATCACAAGGTTGATACCAAAAAGAAAAGCGATAAGAATCGCATAGATCCAATAAGAACTTACTGGGCCTTTAGGCTCTTTACTATTTTTATTTTCAGGTGGATCGATATTTTTATTTTCTTCCATTTAATTTTATTTTGGCTCTTATTGCCTTTAAGAGATAGATTACTTCATTTGTAGCACACAAGGTATACCTCTATTATTTACATATCTTCAAAATACTCAAATTTAGAATCACTCCATAAGTCCTCAAGATCATAATATTTTCTAGTTTCAGGATAGAATACATGTACAATAGTATTAAAATAGTCTACCAGTACCCACTTTGATTCGGTTAGACCTTCTCTATGATTGGGTTTTATCTGTAACTCTTCGAATACTTTTTTCTGAATACTATCAGAAATAGCTTTTATCTGAGTTGTAGAATCTCCTTCACAAATAATAAAATAATCAGTAGGAGCTTCATCAATCTTTCTTAAGTCCATGAGTATTATTTTCTTACCCTTGATATCTTGAATACTAGATACTATTGTATCATTCAGATTATTATTAATCTTGACCTTTGTTTTAATGCTATTTGTTTTAATCTTAATGTTTTAAAATATTTACTACAAAGTTATAAATAATCAACGTTGAATATTCCCAAAATATATCTTTACAATAAGTACAAAGTAATTCACTTTGAAGAGATAGATTCTACTAATGAATATGCATGGAATCTTATATCAAATAACAATCCAAACGAAAATGCTGTCATAATAGCTGACAATCAGACCCATGGCAAGGGTCAATATGGCAGGAATTGGGAAACACAGCAGGGAAAGAACATCACAATGACTGCTATTGTAAAACCATATCGATTGCATATAAAGGATGCTTTTCACCTTAATATTATTGTGTCTGTTGCTATTATTAATATTTTGGAAAAAGAAATGGATACAAAACTGAAGGTGAAGTGGCCTAATGATATTTATTATAACAATAACAAGCTTTGTGGTATTCTGATCAAGAATAAAGTAGTAGACAATAAAATAAAAAGTAGCATTATAGGGATAGGTATCAATGTAAATCAAGAATCTTTTGACACTCATTTACTAAACCCTATATCAATGACAATGATTAAGAAAAGGGTATTCGATAAAAATCAACTGGCTTTGAAGGTTTTAGATGAGATATATTCTCTTTTTGCAAAAAGAAAGAAAGAAAGTGTAACTACATTATGCAAAATCTACAATACGCAACTTTATAGATCAGGGGAAATGAAAAAGTATATTATTAATGGAAAAAACAGAACAATGATTATTGAAAAAGTGGATGCATCGGGTATTCTCTATTTGAGAGATGGCGAAGGGGAAATTATAGAGATTTCTTCTGGTATTGAATATGTGAAGGACTTTGACTAATTGATGTATACTATCACACCTGATTTTTTTTAAAATTTACGTAACTCAGGTGGGCACTTTTGAGGCCTGTCTGCCAATAAGGCGAATAAAAAGTTGTTAATGAGTACTTACTAATAAAGTAAAATAATCATTGGGCAATAAGTGATTAAATCAAAGTTGAGTGGACTCAAAGTTAGTGCTTGAAAACAAAGATAGTGATAAACCGGAAAGAAGTGCTTTTAAATGCCAAACGCTTCATATACTAAATGATAGTGATACTTTAAAGACCTTAGTTCTTCTTCACAAGAGCCTTAAAGTACGCTTTAAGCACTTTGCCACTATCCTCATTAGAAAAAATTTCAAGCAATTTTGGCAGTTTAGATTTTGAATAAAACTTGTCTTGTAAAGTCATATTCAAAGTCTCGGTAGAATCAGCTCGGTAATACTCTACTCCGTATGATTGGCAGAGGGTTTTAGCATTCCCTTGCTGTTGAGCTATAAAAAAATCTTTTCTTTCTTTTATTTGATTTGGGCCTTCTATAATATTAAAAATACCACCACCACCATTATTAATTAAAATGATGCGAAGGTGAGGGCTCAGATGCCGATGCCACAATCCATTACTGTCGTAAAAGAAAGAGATATCACCAGTGATTAGAAGGGTCATTTCATTAGAAATGTGAGCATAGCCCGCTGCTGTAGAGGTGCAACCATCAATACCACTAGTGCCTCGATTACTGTACTGAGGGACTTTGGGATAGTGATTAAAAAGTTGCATATACCTCACCACAGAGCTGTTACCAAGTTGCAAATGAATAAAATTGGGCATATGATCTATAATGATTTTAAAAATACTTAGATCAGAGAAAGATACTGTCTCAAGAAATGTGGAATGTTTTTGATGAGACACTTTGAACTGGGCATGCCATAGAGATGCATATTCAGAGTTTTTTTCTTTGGATGTATTTAGCACTTCTTCAACAAAAAAAGTTCGACTACATACAATTGCCTTAGTGAGAGAATGAAAAGTATCCAAATCTGTTCGGTTTGGCCCAATGTGCCAATGTGCCGTCACCTTATTTTCTCTTAAAAATGTCTTGATCTTTTTTGATATCACAGGGCCATCAAAAGTAATGAGCAATTCAGGCACAAAATCTACTAATCTCTCTTCAGGTATAGATAGCAATGTTCTGTCAATACAAGGAATAACATTCTCTCCCGTAAAGTTGGAAATACTCTCACTTAAAACAGCAACATCTGATCTTAATGAAGCTTGTTTTACTAGATCAGCCAATGCTTCTTTGGGTCTGATTTGACCACAGAGGATGAGTATTTTTTTATAACGAAAAAGATCCCTTTTTAATGAATTCGTAGTTTCAGGATATAACCCTTGCGAGCTCATTACTACGTCTATAGTTCGCGCTGTAAAATTCGTGCGAGCACTGCTATAGAGAGGCTCTCGCAATGGCACATTAATGTGCACTGGGCCGAGATTTGGATGTACACAATTGTTGTAGGCTTCATTTGTTATTCTATTGGCATGCCATAAGTTATCAGGGTGCCCTTCATCTGTAGGAAACTGGAAGGATGACTTTACATAATTTTTAAAGATATTACGTTGATTTATGGTTTGACCGTCGGCTTGATGCACATATTCAGTAGGCCTGTCAGCCGTGATGGCCATCAAGGGAATACCTTGATAATACGCCTCTGCCATGGCAGGAGCATAGTTTAATCCCGCAGTACCAGAAGTACAAATTATAGCAGTGGGAAGATTGGAATATTGTGCCATACCCAATGCAAAAAATGCCGCACTACGTTCATCAGGTATACTAATAATGTCTATCTCTGGATGCCTACTAAAAGCTATGACCAGAGGTGCATTTCTCGACCCAGGAGAAGCAACTACATGCTTTAACCCCTTAGCTGCCAAGGTGTTAACCAGTATGCTTACCAATTGTTTGTTCGTTGTGTTACCCATTTGTTTTGATGCAATCTAAAAGTGTTTGGGCTTTAGATTCTACCTCATCCCATTCTGAACTTGGGTCAGAATCGGCTACTATACCTGCACCAGTGTAAATGTAAGCATTATCATCATTCACTTGCATACAGCGGAGGTTAACATAATAAGTATCATGAATACCCTGTAGCCCCTTCAGACCAATATAGCCCGTGTAATAGGACCGGTTATAACCTTCATTACATAAGATGAAATTCTTGGCATTTTGCAATGGCAATCCACATACTGCTGGGGTAGGGTGAATGGATTTTACAAGTGATTCTCCGTCTGAATCTGAATGAAAATATATACTTGATTTTAAGTGTTTAATAGCGCCATATTCATAATCCATAGGCCCTTCCACTTTGAGGTGGGTAGCACCACTTTCCTCAAGCACATGGGTAATATAATCGGTTACAATTTTTTGTTCGTTTACTTCCTTTGATGTCCATTCCTCAAGGAGCCCTTTCGTACCTGCAAGGGAGTGGATGTGATATTTATTCGCTTCATCTTTTTCTAATAGTTTTTCAGGGGAGGCTCCTACCCAGGCACCACTTAATGGATGATAATAATAATAGACCAAAGCAGATTTGTATTTCTGTGCTAGATTAAAAAATGTACCAATAGGATCTATGCTCATTTTAACTTCTTTTGCCTTAGAAATAACCACTTTCTCTAAACTCATATCTTCTCGGTAATTTTTAGTTAAGGCAGCTTTCGCCAAATTGACTATGTTGATAAACCTTTGACGGTCAATGGTATTTACATGGTTCATTTTGTTTGTATGTAAAAATTTTTCAAATGGCTCAAAATCAGAAATGTTGTGGAGCTCCAATAACGCTACATTTTCTAAATGAATATAATTTCCTTGATCAAAGGGAGCAAAAGTGAAAGAGCCATTAGACTTTGGGTTATAGCTGGCCAAAAAAACATCATGATCGGGGTATCTAAAAAGAATAAAAGGAGTGGAATTGTCTTGACAAGAAGACAAAAGCTGCATTAATTTCTCATTGACTTTGTTTACAAGGCTTTCAATTTCTACCATTTATAAATTTCGCTAAACACTGTTACTTCACATTAAAACAACAATATGAGTTATAAGTTTTATCATAAAAGTAATGTCGAACATATAAAAAAAATCATTAAATTGTAACTACTCAGGTGGGCGCTTTTGATATAAAAATTACTATTTTTTTGTTCGGCAGAGCCCATTTGAGCCCTAGTAGCAGAGCTATTACTAACCTGTTTTTTAGTTAGCGAATCTCGATTATGTCGTCATATCTTCGATTTGGGGCGATAATAGGCAGGATAACTAAAAAAAAATACTTTTTGTAAGTACTCCATATTGTAATCATCATAGACAAGACTGAAAGCCTTTAAGCTGAATAGCCAAGGCAACGCCCTTGGTTAAGTAGCCAATCATAAAATATTTATATAGATAATGAGAATATTACTACTATTGGACTAACCTCAACATCAATCATGAATAAGTAGTGTCTGAATGAAAACTCATCAAAATTAGAAATAATTCACTTCGACAAGCTCTTCATAAAACTTTTTGCGATATTTTAATTTTTTTCAACTCGCTAATATTCAGGCATCACCGAATATTAAAAAATTAAATGCTCATCTAAAATATTCTATTTTATAAAATTCGACAGTTTCCTTTCAGACTCTATGTAATCACTTGGATATGGTTTGAAATTTTAATGCGGATATGAAAAAGCCAAATGCGAAAAACAGTCAAAACCCCAAAATCTCGGCAAGGTGGCTATATTTTTTTTATTCAATATATACCCTGTTGGTTATCAGCAATTTAAAAAACTAGGTGTTTACCCTAGTCTAGTCCCACCTCATCAACTAGGTAATACCACGAATTTTCACACTTTTTTGTAAAACCCTAGAATATTCTCAATCTTTTTACAATTACTTTGAGACACCAACAATAAAAATTTACACTATGAAAAATGCAATCTTAATTACGGTTCTCTTCTTTCTTGCCCAGGCAGGTTACTCTTTATCTCTTGATATTCACACTGGAGATGAATTGAAAAAAACAATTATTCTAATTAATGGTGCTCCTTTCTTGGTAGACATCGACCATAATGGAAAGGTGGTGAATAACTATCTACTGGTACACAACTATTTTACATCTAATGATTCTCATGAAAATCTTGTGGTTAAGGCAGAAAGTGAGTATGAAGAAGAAGTGGCTTTTTTGAATAGTTCGAGATTGATCATTTTTAATGAAACTTCTACTCTTTTAAATGAGGTGGCTGTTAACAATATCAGAGATTTGGCCAACCTATACAATCGGGGTGTACTACAAAATGTCAACATCACTGCTGGACAAGTATCTAAAGATATTGACGAGCCTAATACTGAGTCTAGAATAAACGCCATCACGCAGCTCCTTAGAGACTTTGGTGTAAAGGAAGGAGACATCAGTGCTGACATTAAATTATATCGATCGGACCTTCCTAATCAATTTGTTAAAATCGACTTACTTAAGTAATGACTGTACAAGAACTATCATTTTAATCATAATGAGTTTTTGTTCAACCTCTTAATAGTACCTAATTACTCCCTGTTTTCAATCAACTTTAAAGAGAGTCTTACGCGAAGGCTCTCTTTTTTTTATTCTTTATTTGTCAAAGCAATGATCATAAGAGGCGAGGGCTATTTTTTTTGTAACCACACAGGTGGAATCAATTTTGGCTAAAAAACTCTGTTATCACTATACTTCGGTAATTTTTTTACCTCAAAAGCACACCACCTGAGTTACCATTATTCTTCGGCTATTTTTATAATAATAGCTCTGTTATTCTGATAAAAAGAGCCTCTTTCTAATAAAAAAATAACAAAGTTTTACCTGCCTGTTTGGCAGACAGGCCTCAAAAGCACCGAACTGAGTAGTTACATTTTTTTTAGTTAACGTTTATTAAAATATTGAATACTCTATACCCTAAACATAGACTTTAATGCGTTTAATCCGTATCTTATGATTCCTTAGGACTTATTCAAGAAACGGAGTATTTCTAACCAAAAACGTCAATGTATGAACAATCAAAGGGTTATTATTTCCATAATTTTTCTTTTTTTATCTTTTTTTTTTCATTCCATTTATGCACAATGTTATCCTGATCGGCACAATACAACCCTAGATGGTCATTGGTTATCCTGTTCGGAGAGTAGCAGCCCTAACCCCGGTAGGAATAAAGGACATTGGATATTATTCGAACTGGACAAGATAAATACAATCCGCAGTCTTCAAATCTGGAATGTCAATCATCCTGATTACCTCCGCAGTGGGGCTAAGAAAATTACTCTGGATTATATGGACGCTAATGGCCAATGGAAAACCCATGAAGCATTTACAGTAAAGAAAGGAGATGGAAGTGGATTTTATGAAGGAGAGACCTTACAAATGTCAGAAGATGTAACCACTGATAAAGTACTTCTCTCTATCACTGAAAATCATGGGGGGGGGTGTTACGGAATGGCCGAAGTAAAATTAAATCTAAAGCCTACATCCACTCCTACTCAGGATATTGCCGAAGATCATTTTGAAGTAACCATCAATCCAAACCCATTTCACCTTTTCACATCAGTAACCATAAGAGATTTAGAAGAAAAAACTATTTCATATGAAGTGATAAATAACGTGGGGCAGGTTATTAGCTTAAATCAAGCCACGACACACCAAGGCATAGCTCAATTTGACATCAATGTTTCTGATATGCCGTCAGGTCAATATTATTTGAAAATTACAGATGGCCTTCGTGTCTCTTCAAGAAAATTATCACACCTAACTCATTAATCGACTATGAAAAATGTACTCATATTAATATTCGGCCTGTTCTCATTTCTTGGTAATTCTCAAGAGAGTTATTTAGGCGCAGGAAATGATGATGGAGTAAAGGTGACTACATCAAGCAATTTTTTTAATACAGAAGGAGAAAACACCATTAATGGCAGTGGCCTCGATGCTAAGCGTATGGAAGCATCAAGGCTCTTGGCTCAAGCAACTATAGGGTATGAAAAAAAACATGTAAACCATGTAATGAGCCTGGGTATAGAAAACTGGCTAGACAAACAATTTTTAGAACCTCCATCATTTCTATTGGCCACGCATGATGAAATATTCGAAGAAGCCAAACAAGCATATGATGATAACAAATCGGATGATGATGAAGACTATTACGGCCCGTGGGGATTACACTTTAATTATGCCTGGTGGCAAACAAATCTTACTAATGAAGATTTGCTCAGGCACAGAGTAGCTTTAGCTTTAAGTGAAATATTAGTGATATCAATGAATTCTGATTTAATAGATTTTGGAGAAGGGCTGTCACATTACTACGATGTATTATTAAAGCATTCTTTTGGAAATTACAAAGACTTGCTTAAAGAAGTGAGCCTGCACCCATGTATGGGTTACTACCTCAGCCATCTCAATAACCCAAAAACAGATAAAGAAAACAATATCAACCCTGATGAAAACTATGCACGAGAGGTTATGCAACTATTTACCATTGGGCTGTACGAGTTGGATAAAGATGGAAGCAGAAAAACCAATGCCGATGGCAATTTCATACCTACCTATGACAATGATGATATCAAAGAAATGGCCAAGATATTTACAGGACTGGGAGGAGGAGACTGGTCAGATGAAGCACTTGAGTATTTCGAAGATAAAGACATGGAACCATTTGACATATTTTTCGGGTCTGATATCGGAATATATTCAGTACGACGTACAGTGCCGCTAAAGATGTACAATAGCTTTCATGAACCTGGAGTGAAAACAATTCTAAAAAAACATACTATTCCTAATGGGCAAGATGGAATGAAAGACATTGATGACGCTATTGATATACTATTTAACCACGACAATGTGGGCCCGTTTTTAGGAAGGCTTTTGATACAGCGACTGGTCAAATCAAATCCTTCTCCTGCATTCATTAAAAGAATAACAAAAGTTTTTGAAAATAACGGTAAGGGTGAAAGAGGAGATCTGGCGGCTGTAGTAAAAGCAATTCTAATGGATGAAGAAGCGCGCAGTTGTGAATGGCAGCAAGATGCCAATCATGGTATGCTAAGAGAGCCTATAGTACGATATGCTCACCTGTGTAGGTCTTTACCAAAAGATGCTCCGTTGGGAAATTTTTGGAACAATGGGTTTTTCTTTCGAGAATTAACAAAGCAACATCCACTGATGTCACCTACAGTATTTAATTTTTTCCAACCCGAGTATCAGCCAGTCGGAGACTTTGCAAATGAAAATCTCTTTGGCCCTGAATTTCAAATTCATGACTCCCGAACCTCTATCGGCTACATTAATCATATAAATCTTTCTACGATATATGATGTGATGTTCTTTTCGTATGAACAACACCGTCAAGAGGATCTTGTAGTCAGCCCAGAACTCAGTGAACTCGTAAAAATTAGTGGTGATAAAGAAGCACTTATTAATGAGCTGGATATTATGTATACCCACGGAAGATTATCAGACGGTACACGGAAGATTATTAGAGAGGCATTAAGGGAATTTCAAGACCCTAACACATATGAATTTATGGTCAAACTAGCCATTTACCTTATTATGATATCACCTGATTACACCATATTAAAATAGCCCCAAAACGTATAATTATGAAAAGAAGAAAATTTATACACAACGCATCATGCGCAGCAATGGGTTCCTCTACAATGTTATCTACATTGTTAAATCTCAAAGCTGCTAATGCAGCGTCCATTGCAAACTCAACGGTGGTCAAAGATGGGGATTACAAAGCCCTAGTCTGTATCTTACTGCAAGGAGGCAATGATTCTTTTAACATGCTCATGCCACGCACCGGTCAGCCTTATCAAGAGTACAAAACTACAAGAAGTAATCTTGCATTAAAGAGTGAAGACATGTTGCCCATTACCCCTAAAACATCTAATGGAAGAGACTTTGGACTTCACCCCTCACTACAAAATGTGAAAAGGATGTTTGATGAAGAAAAGGTGGCCTTTTTGGCTAATGTTGGGACACTAGTAGAACCAACAACTCCTGATGATTTTTTTGCCGAAACGGTCAAATTGCCATTGGGCCTTTTATCACATTCTGATCAAGTACAACACTGGCAGACTGCTTTTCCTCAAGATAGGTCAGCACTAGGATGGGGAGGAAAGATATCAGATCTCATAGGTGATATGAATAATAACCAAAGTATATCAATGGGAATTTCTATGAATGGAAACAATACTTTCCAAGCAGGTAAAAACGCTATAGCTTATGCCGTTGATCCTGTAGAAGGGCCGCAAGGTATAGAAGGATACCTCGCAGATGATGGATTCGGAAGAATAAGAACAAAGGCAATAGATGATATTTTAGGTCAGAACTATGCTGACCTTTATGAAAAAACTTACATTGATGTAATAAAAAATTCTAGAGACACTTTTCTCCAGTTTAATGACGCATTAAAGCAAATTCCAACTGATGGAATAATTTATCCAACTGATGAGTGGCAAGTAGGGGAGAGTTTTAATATGGTGAAAAATACAATAGCAGCCCATAATATTCTTGACCTCCAACGACAAACATTCTTCATAAGTTTTGAAGGATGGGATCATCATGATGAAGTACTTGATGCACAGACGGCACAGTTTTCAGCACTAGATAGAGCATTGGATAGTTTCCAAAAATCAATGGTAGCTCAAGGCTTAGAAGACAGCGTGACCACATTCGTTATTTCTGATTTTGCCCGTACCCTTACTTCTAATGGCAACGGGACTGACCATGCTTGGGGTGGCAACGTATTTGCCTTAGGGGGTGCTGTAAAAGGTGGCGACATATATGGGAAATATCCCAACATCAGTCTGAAAGACGACAGTGATTTAGGAGGTGGGATATTTGTACCTGGTATATCAGCTGATGAGTATTTTGCCGAACTTGCATTGTGGTTTGGAGTTCCAGCTACAGATTTGCCACTAATATTTCCGAATATTCGCAATTTTTATAATCTTAACTCTGGACAATATCCTCTAGGATTCTTAACTTAGAATAAGAGTTACAATTCAGGTGGAGCTAATATTGGCTAAAAAAGGTTTTTTTTCTACCATATTTCAGCTATTATCGATGAAATAGCCCTGTTATTCCATCTCAAATGAGCTTTAACTGGATAAAAAGTAACAAATTTTTGCCTGCCTGATTGGCAGACAGGCCTTAAAAATGCACACTGGAGTCGTAACGTATAGGATAGTTTTTTCATACGCTTATTATAATCTTTTTGGCGATCTTTATATTTTTTTCAATTAGCTGATACTCGGGCATCACCGAATCTCAATAAATGTAAATCTCATCCAAAACAACTCATTTTGTGAAAAATGACTGTTTCCGGAGTGGACTCAATAATATATCATGAAAATTTTTATCACAGGAGCATCAGGTTTTATTGGCGGTGCAGTAACCAAAGCTTTAGTTAGCAAACATAAAGTATCTGCCATGGCGCGCTCTGAAAAATCTGCAAACATAGTTGCCGCTATAGGAGCCAGGGCTGTAATGTGTTCACTCAATAATGTTGAGGCTTCTCATCTTCAAGGCGTTGATGTTGTCATTCACTCCGCTGCTTATGTAGAATCTTGGGGAACAAAACAACAGTTTTGGGAGATGAATGTAAATGCAACAAAGCAACTCCTAGCGGTAGCAAGAAAAGCGGGAGTAAAACGATTTGTACATATAAGTACAGAGGCATGCCTATTTCATGGACAGGCAATGGTCAATATTGACGAAACCTATCCCTATGCTGAGCATACTCCTTATTTATACTCTATGACAAAGAGAGAAGCAGAAAAACTCGTTGTAAATGCCAATGACACTGGGGTTTTTGATACGGTCACAGTACGACCTCGTATGGTTTGGGGGCCTGATGATAAAACCATCCTTCCAGAAGTATTAAAATTGGTGGACAGTGGCGCCTTTAGTTGGATCAATCATGGGAAAGCCATGACCTCTATCACATATATTGGCAATCTCGTGGAAGGTATATTGCTGGCAATGGAAAAAGGCAGAGCAGGGGAAATTTATTTTATTACTGATAGTGAGCAGCCCAGTGTAAAAGAATTTCTTACTGGATTACTACTTACACAAAATATAACGCCCTCCTCTAAGTCTGTTCCCTCCTATATTTTACGCCCTTTGGCATACATTGTTGAAAGTGTATGGAGACTATTTAATATTAAAAAAGACCCCTTTATTACTAGATTTGCAGCGGATATAATGTCAGTAGAATGTACAATCAATATTGACAAAGCAAGAAAAGAATTAGGATATCAACCACAAATTTCCTTCAAAGAAGGATTGAAAGCCATGAAACATTAACTTCCTATCTGCTTTTCTTCAATACTTGCATGTTAAAAGAACAGACATACTGATAGAAAATTTTATACTGATAAATGCGATATTTTATAATTTGATTTTTATTGCTAAGATAGGGATACGATAAAAGAAGAATAGTAAAAGGTAATATTGAAGAGGCAATCTAGACTCTTCTAGATCATAGAATATTTTTTGTTACAAATGTAACTACATGTAGTATCAATTTTAGCGAAAAGAGGTTCTTTTCGCTTAAAAGCACACCACCTGAATAGTTACTTACAAATAATGAGAATGAATAAGTGCTTATTTCACTTGGTCTTAGTTGGTGCTTTATTTTCTTGTCAGAACAATAGCCGTTCTGCTAAGACACCAGAGGCAATCGAAAATTTAGAGATTACCCAAGAATGGACAATTCTTTTTAATGGCTCTTCCATGGAAGCTTGGAAAGGATGGAAAAAAGACAAGGTAGGTGCCGCTTGGAGTATTGAGAACAATGGGGTGTTGATGTTTGATCCTACAAAGGAGGGCAAAGGTGATATTATCACAAAAGCTACGTTTGAAAATTTCGAATTTCGTTTAGAATGGAAAACTTCCAAATGTGGCAATAGTGGTATTATGTGGAATGTACAAGAAAGCGAGGAATATTATGCTCCATATAGCACTGGCCCAGAGATGCAAATATTAGACAATAGTTGCGATCCTGAGGGAGAAATGGCAGCCCACTGGGCAGGGGACCTTTTTGATATGCTCAGAACCGATGTCGTCAATGTGAAACCTGTAGGAGAATGGAACAGTATAATTATAAAATCAAATAATGCCAACTATGAATTTTGGCAAAATGGCACAATAGTAGTAGAATTTCAGATGCACAATGAGGCTTGGAACGACTTGGTAGCAGGGAGTAAATTTAAAGATTGGAAAGGCTTTGGTATATATAAAAGCGGACATATTGCTCTTCAAGACCACGGCCATAAAATATGGTTTAGAAATATAAAAATTAGAACAATATAAAAACTAAAATTGTAACTAATATTGATATGGGAAACCACCAATTCCCTTGAAAACAATCCTCAAAAGCTATTTTTGATAAGCTGTTTTTGCTTTGATCCCTACAGCATTGTATGTAACTACTCTTGTGGTATTATTTTTGGCTAAAAAAGACTCTTTTATCACTATACTGCGGTAATTTATATCTCAAAAGCACACCTGAGTTGTTACCATTATCTTTTGGTATAAAAGCTGAATTATCACCTCAATTGAGAGGACAACTTGGTAGATTGGTTGTTTGGCTAAGCAGCTGTATCCGTGCGGCGCACTACACCCCACCAAAATTTTGGGGCAGCAGCTTATCCAGCTCAGACATTTTAGTATCCTGAATATTTTCGATCACGTAAGTAAGCCAATCTCTGGGGTTGACATCGTGT
>JAZGFD010000195.1:0-12594 GCA_036479115.1 Saprospiraceae bacterium
CTAACATTTTTTATAAAAAGAGTTATTTTGGATGAAATTTGCATTTTTTGAGATTCGGTGATGCATGAGTATCAGCGAGTTGAGTAAAATGTAAATTTCGCCAAAAGAAACTTTTTTGGTTTTGTAAGTTTTCGGAGTAGACTCAACATTTAGTCATAACTCTCTGATAGATAAAAGTGCCCGAAGAGGGAGTCGAACCCTCACGCCCAAAAGGACACATGGCCCTCAACCATGCCTGTCTACCAATTCCAGCATCCGGGCTTAAAAATTGGAATGCAAATATAATCCTTAACTCTTGAGTTGCGCTTTTTAGTCCTAAAATTTAAATCCCGCAGTTACTATAAGATTATTACTACTAACCATATTAGTAACTGATTGTTCTCTACCTATATCTGATAATAAGTATGGCGAATACCTGCTCTCCACATCTTGTATCTGATAAGCCAAGTCTATATAGTTTCTATTTCCGCGCCATCCTAAGCCTACTGATGTTTTTGGTAATATATCATCACTTCCTATGCTATAGGGATTTCCAAGTTTCTCATATCCTGCTCTTATTCTAAATGCAGAATATCCCAGTTCTACGCCAAATCTCAGGTTTAATGCTGATGTAAGAGACGCGTCTATTTCTTGATTGAGATCATTTTGAAAGTCCAAATCTCCTAGATTGTCTGAATTAGAAGTAAGGTTAAATTTATTTTGAGCGTATGAAATGTATTCTGCCTCTGTGCTTATAAAGCCTCTAATTTTACCAGCTCGATACAAATAACTTACTCCTCCTAACATTCGCATGGGGGTGGTAAGTTGATATTTGAAATTACTCTCAGGAGAATTCGATACTAAATTTTGTTGTCGATCAGTAGTGAGATCATGACTTATATCTGTAGTAAAAACATCCCTAAGAAAGAGGATGCTTGGGCTGTGAAATGAGGCTGCTAATCTCAGGTTATTATTTGCTTTGTAGATAATACCTATTTTCCCATTGATACCAACTCCTGTAGTTTCTAAAAATTCTTCAAATTGAAGGCTGTTAAAAAACGCTATATCGTCAGTAGGGTCAGATTCTTGATATACTTTTATCTCTTCAAACCTTACAATTGGAATTCCCAATGTGGCACCTATTGACAACTTATTTTTCATGTTGCCACCTATTGACAAGAATATTTCTCTTTGACTACCTGTTCGCTCTACTCTCTGGATTTTCATCACATTACCATCGTACCCTAAAAAGTCATCTTCATATAAAAGATCATCTTCAAAATCATAAAGTAATTGTACATCAAAAGCAGGGCCTGCTTCAAAATTATCAAATTCACTTGGGGTAAGCCCATCAGCAAGATTAACGAACCGTTCCACTATGCTGCCTTGTGTGTTCCCTGAGAACTCAAAGGTCTGGTGAAATAGATTGGTGGTATTCATGCCAATTGCTACGTTCATGGTCTCCCATGTGGCAGAGGGATTTCTTCGTACAAATACTGCTGCAATTTGATTTATCGAACCCAAAGATCGGTCTGCATCCGTAGAATTATTGCCAAGTGTTGATTCTGTTTTTCGATTTAAAAAATCAAAAGAAACTACAAACTCCGATCTTCGAAATTCAGCTATTCCGGCAGGATTTGTAGTGGCTGTAGAAAGTTCTGCGCCTAAAGACGAGAAGGCATTGCCTGCCCCAATTGACCGTGCACTGCTAGAATAGTTAAGGAAAGAATAATTCACCGCGTCAGAAACGGTTTGTGCTGTCGCTGTAGATATAACACTTAAAATGAGCATTGTCCATAGTATTCTCCAAATCATAAAAGGTTGTCTTTTTTAAAATATATGTATCTACTCTCGTGCAGTCTATTTTGGTTAAAGAAAGTTGTTTTATCTCTATGAATCTAATGTTGTTTTATTTCAATTTTGTCTCTTCAAAGGCAATTGCATGATTTACAACTCTAAAAAATATATTCGAGAGTTAGTAATTATAGATAATTAAAAAAGGGGAAAGGAAAATAAAAAAGGGCAAGTCATAAATAATGAGATGCCCTTTTCTTTCAAATATATCTTATTGCCAGAAACTATTTTTTACCTCTAGGTCTAGAACTTCTTTTTGGTGAAGAACTTCTTGAGCTAGAACTCCTTGTGGAGCTACTTCTAGAAGGCCTATTATTCGTTCTAGATACTCCACTACTTCTTTTTCTAGAGTTGCTAGAAGGTCTGAAAGAAGAGTTGTTATTTCTTCGTGAAGAGTTAACACCAGATGATCTCCTAGATGACCCTGCTCTCCTAGCAGAAGTATTGTTTCTAGATGAAGAGTTTCTTATTGAATTGCCTCTTGATCTGTTATTGTTTCTTCTTTCTTTAGTGATACTACCTTTTCTTGTACTTTGGCCTCTTGTACGAGCATATTTGCTGTCTCTGCCATTGGTCTCTCTTTTTTGTATTGTACCTCCTCTTGCATTAGAAACTCTACCAGCATCTCCACCTCTATTGCTAATTCTTGTTCCACTTCTTCTACTCGTATTGACCTTGCTACGCACCACTTGATTATTACTTCTTGTCAAAGCGTTGTTGGTGCCTACATTGTTTCTTGTAACTCTGGATATGCCGCCTATCGGTGGGCAGTAATATGCTGATCCTGAAGAAAATGCTCCATATCCTCCGCCAAATCCTGTGTTAAGGCCACCATAACGCCCAAATGAGCCAAATGATCTACTTTGACCTCTTCTGTATTGAGAATAAGATATTGCCCCTGATGTGTATAAGAAGTATAAGTCAGCATTTGATACTCGTCTTAATCTGTTACCTACATTAATATTAATAGATAGTCCACTACCATATAGATAAGGATTCAGATATGCACTGCTAAAAGATCTTGAGTAGAAAGGGTCATACCAAAATCTGGATGAATAACTTCGATCAAGATATACTGGATTTGTATATAGACGACTGTAATAATTGTTAGTGGTGTAACCTCTATTAAATCTATTGATTCTTCTTGAGTACTCATAACCTTGATAATAATCGTCATTGGAATTAAAATCATCAAAATAATCATAACTGTCTTCATCTACCTCATATGCTTCTTCAAAGAAAGAATCATCATCATTGTCGTAATCATCATCTTCATATGATAATGAATTATTATTATCAGATGCATCATAATATAGGTCATCAAACTGGCCAAAAGCTGAAGTGCCAGCTAGTGCAAAGATGATGAGAAGAAAAATAGTCTCTTTTAGAATTTTCATATTTTGACTTTTAAAATATTATTTGAAAAATTAAATGCGCTACTCCTAACAAGCACAATTTATACATTTAGACGGATTATTATTGTTAAGGGAATACGAAAAAAGTATTTTTTTATAGTTAATGTTTGTTAAACTACACATATCTATTATAATCAAGGTAAATAATACAATATATGTTCCAATGTTTTTTGGTTTAACCTTTTTATAACGAGCATCATTCCCCCATTCCATCATTTCATCATTCCCCCATTACATCATTACATCATTAAATCATTCCTTCATTTCTTCATTTCTTCATTCCTTCATTCCCCCATTACATCATTACATCATTAAATCATTCCTTCATTCCATCATTCCTTCATTCCCCCATTCCATCATTCCTTCATTCCTTCATTCCCCCATTCCTTCATTCCTTCATTTCTTCATTCCTTCATTCCCCCATTACATCATTAAATCATTAAATCATTCCTTCATTAAATCATTCCTTCATTAAATCATTCCATCATTCCTTCATTCCATCATTCCCCCATTCCATCATTCCCCCATTCCATCATTCCATCATTCCCCCATTCCTTCATTCCATCATTCCATCATTCCATCATTGACCCCTTCATTCATTGGTTAAGAAAAAGAATAGTTGCATGTTTGTAAAATACTTAGGAATCCCTATAAAAAAATTAAGAATAACGACAAAACAGCAACAAAAACATGGCAAAAGAGATAACTCCGCGATCGGAAAATTATTCACAGTGGTATCTTGATATTGTAAAAAAAGCTGATTTAGCTGATAATTCGGCAGTAAGAGGATGCATGGTTATTAAACCTTCTGGATATGCCATATGGGAAAACATGCAAGCACAGTTAGATAAGATGTTTAAAGAAACGGGTCATGTCAATGCATACTTTCCTCTTTTCATCCCTAAAAGTTTTTTAAGTAAGGAAGCGGATCATGTAGAAGGTTTTGCCAAAGAATGTGCCGTAGTGACACATCACAGATTAATGAACAATCCAGATGGCCCTGGAGTAGTGGTTGACCCTGATGCCAAATTGGAAGAAGAACTTATAGTGCGACCTACATCAGAAACCATCATATGGAATACCTACCGAGACTGGATACAATCCTATCGTGATCTTCCACTTCTCATTAACCAATGGGCCAATGTGGTGAGATGGGAACTTCGTACACGTCCTTTTCTTCGTACAGCAGAGTTTCTTTGGCAAGAAGGTCATACTGCACATGCCTTTAAGAGAGAAGCTGAGGCTGAGGCGGCGGTAATACATGAAATCTATGCCAGATTTGCCGAAGACTATATGGCAATGCCTGTAATAAAAGGAAAAAAGACAGTCAATGAGAGATTTGCAGGAGCAGAAGAGACCTATACTATAGAGGCATTGATGCAAGATGGCAAAGCCCTGCAAGCCGGAACATCTCACTTTTTAGGCCAAAATTTTGCAAAAGCATTCGACGTAAAATATCTTACTGAAGCCAATAAGGAGGAATATGTCTGGGCTACTTCATGGGGCGTTTCCACGAGGCTTGTGGGTGCTCTTATTATGACTCATAGTGATGACGAAGGCTTAGTGATCCCTCCAAGGCTGGCACCTATACAAGTAGTAATAGTGCCCATACCAAAACCAAATGAAGTGCTATTAACAGTAGCTGATAAAATAGTCGAAGAGTTAAAAAGTCATGGGGTAAGAGTAATCATTGACAAGGATAAAAAGAAACGGCCAGGATATAAATTTGCTGAATACGAGATGCGAGGTGTGCCTATAAGATTGGGATTAGGGAAGAGAGATTTAGAGAATAATACCATCGAAGTAGCTCGTCGTGATACCAAAGAAAAGCAACAGCTTCCTTTGAAAAATATAGGTGAACAGATATCCAATTTACTAGAAGAGATACAAGCCAACCTCTTGCAAAGAGCCAAAGATTTTAGATCAGAAAGAACCACAAAAGTCGACGATCTGGATACTTTTAAGCAAGTACTAGAGGAAAAAGGTGGTTTTATTTCTGCACATTGGGATGGAACAAGTGAATCTGAATTAAAAATAAAAGAACTTACTACCGCTACCATTCGATGCATTCCGAATGATCAAATAACTGAAAGTGGGAAAGACCTAATTTCTGGTAAAGAGAGTAATGGAAGAGTCCTTTTCGCTAAATCCTATTAAATAAGAATAAGCACTAAATCACTTCTTCCTTTTTAAAGCTTTTTAAAAAGTCGGCATCATAGTCAGCCCCTATACCTGGCTGTTCAGTTACTGTAACCCTCCAGTCATCATGGTATATCATACCACCCTGCACAGGATCAAATGAAAGCATCAATGGGCTGTCCATGTCAAAGTAGATAATATTATCCCATACCATACTAAAATGAGCCAAAGCTGTAATACCAAGTCTTGACTCTGAAAAAGAACCCACTTGACAGTATACTCCCGCAGCTTCAGCTATGCTTGCAATTTTCATAGCATTGCAAATACCTCCTGACTTACCCAACTTGATGTTAATAAGATCGATGCATTGTGTGGCCAACATTCGGTAAGCGTCTTGATGTGTAAATACCGATTCATCCCCCATAATAGCAATGGGGCTTTCTGCTCTGAGTTTTTGCAAATCAATAAAATTAGAAGCAGGAATTGGCGCTTCGCAATGCTCTATGCCTAGATCTGCCATGGCTGTAAGCGCTCTTATGGATTCTATATAATTCCATCCTTGATTTGCATCTATGCGCAGTGGAAGGTCGTCACCTATAGCAGATCTAATGGCTTTTATTCTTTCCACATCTTGGGATGATGGTGTCCTACCTAATTTCACTTTAAGTACAGGAAATCCGTCTTTTTGATATTTCAATGCCTTATCTACCATTTTGTTTTTTTCTAAAAGGCTTATTGTCATATCAGTGTACATCACCTTGTTAGCATCACCATTGAGGTACCTATAAAGAGGCAGTCCTACCTTCTTAGCATTAAGATCATAAAGTGCCATATCAAATGCTCCTTTGATAGAAGCATTGCCAGCAAGTGTACGGTTCATAGTATGTACAATTTTATAAATCTCAGTAGCATCCATGCCCATGATGTCATTGGCAATTTTATGTGCGGCACCAATGGTTCCTTCTTGTGTTTCGCCATGTATGGTTCTATACGGGCAACATTCTCCTATGCCATATAGGTCATCTGTAAAGATCTTAACCACAGTAATGGTAGCAAATGTCAATGGCCCTTTAGATATTACAAAGGGTTCATTAAGTTTTATTTGCAATGGAATTATCTCCACTTTTTTGATGTTATTTTTTGACATATGGAATTATTTATTATTCCTTACAGTTCTTAACTGTAAATGTGGATTAAATGTATTCTTTCGAAAGAAAAAAAAAACATATTTATTCTTCCTTTTTCAAAAAGATTAGAATCTTTGCAAAAGCAACCCATTCTGATATTAAATATTTTTCAATCATAGAAGTCGTATAAATTACAACTTCATAAAAGTAAATGTAAACATGGGATTATTCTCTTTTATTAAAAACGCCGGAAAAAAAGTATTTGGCAAAAAAGAAGCCAAACCAACTGAAGAAGAAGCAAGAATCACAGCGCTAAGGAATGCTGTTACATCACTAGGAATACCAATTGATAATTTAAGAATTGACCTAGCCCAGCAGGTAATAGTAGAAGGATCTACAGATACAAATGCTGACAGAGAGAAGGTTATTCTTGCTCTCGGAAACGTAGAAGGTGTAGGAGGAGTAGCTGATAATATAGCAGTTAAAAATCCAGAACCAGAATCTTCATTCTACACAGTACAGAAAGGAGATTATCTTTCTAAAATTGCTAAAGAAGTATATGGTGATCCAATGAAATATCCAATGATATTTGAGGCTAACAAACCAATGCTCAAAGATCCAGATGAAATTTATCCTGGACAGTTATTGAGAATTCCTGCCCTATAATAATAGTGCACGAATATTGAGGTCTAGTTTGTTAATCTCATCAAAAAAGGTGGCTCATTGCAATAGTAAGTCACCTTTTTTTTATTAATTTTCTTGGTAAGTATTCAATATTGTAATCATCCTAGAAAGGCTGAAGGCTTTTAAACTGAAAAGCCAAGGACAATTCCCTTGGTTGAGAGGCATATGTTGTGATTTGACAACATTTTTAACCTAAAATGATGACCAATCTTTCTGGTCACACAAGATATTGAGGGCTTACTTTTCTTGACTCTTAAAAAAACAATTTCCCTCACCGGTGTTCCCCTAGCATTAACTACTCTAATAATAACATTCACTTTCTCATCAGATACTATGATAATTGCTTAGTCGTGTTGGTATATTGCTTTCCGCTCTTTCTGCTGGAAATTGCAACTTAGAAAGTCATTTAAGGTACAGTGAGATGATAGCACAAGGTGATGAAGGTTTTCTCCTTCGTCAAGGAAAGCTACGTATCGAAATCGTCATTTAGAAAAATGAAAAAAATCTATAGAACTATGAAGATGGAAGACAATTTTAATATTCTGGCAAAAAGGTGAGTTTACCATCTAAAATTCAACTTCTTATAATCATCGATCTTTCCTTCGGGGAAACCAAAAGATTCTATCACCTCTATTCTACTTCTGAATTCTAATTTCTCAATTGTGAATCTACCGTTTTTATCTTGTACGGGTAAAATATAAATTTGCATTCCCAGTCTTCCTTTTGGTTCTAGCCATGCATAATCAAACCCCTTGGATACACCCTTGTCATTTGATTGCTCATACAAATCTATTTCTTGCCAATCACTACGACCAGTCATACCAGTACTATACATCCCTACCAATCTCCTAAGTTGAAATAAATCAACAGTATTATTATCAGTAAATTCTTGGGCAATAGGTTTATTTCTATTCGTCCTGATGGATTGAATGATAAGGTCAGCATATTGCTTTGCATCTGTGGCTTTTTCGAAAGGTAAACCCTTAAATGTCCTCCTTCCGCTATCAGTAGAACTGTCTCCACAAGATAGTAGGGCAAAGGCTAAAAACAATGCAGTGAATGTTATTCTCATAATACTTTTTAAAAACGGGTGCAAAAATGATATTTTTTCGCGAACAAAACATAATTTTATTTTATAGCATTTTTTTGATATTGAAACGGACTAATTCTCCAATAATACACTTGTCTTGTGTGTCAAGGATCGAGGGTGCCATGTTTCATTTCTGATGCACTAAGGCTTGCCTTTAAAAAACTCCTGCCAAAAGGTTATAAAACTATAGTAACTACAATTTGTAAGAGATCATCATGTATTACAATCATTTAGGATATAAAAAATAGGTCAGGATGACTCCTGACCTAAAAATCATAAAAGAATTAATATTTGCAAAAAGACGAAATCATGTAACTACGGAGGTGGGCGTTTTTGAGGCCTGCCTACCAATCAGGCCAGTAAAAAATTGTTATTACTTTTCTGGATAAAGCTCATTTTTTGAGACATCGCAGGCCAATGGCGAAAAAAAAGTTGAAATATGGTAGAAAAAGAACTTTTTTTTACCTCAAATCTCTCACTTGATTATTCACTAAATCCTTGTTTAAGTAGTGGCTGAACGAAAAGGTTTACACTTAACTCTTCGAAGTAAATATTTTTAATTTTGATGAGTTTCTGTTCATCCACTAATTAGGCACTGTTGATTCTCACTATCCTACAAGCTCAGGTTCTTTCAACAAGTCAAAAAATTGGTCAAGTTTTGGTGTTAAAATAATTTCTGTTCTTCTATTTTTTCGTCTGCCTCGATCACTTCCATTATCAGCTTTGGGCAAATGCTCTCCCCTACCCGATGCTGTAAGACGACCAGGAGTAATAAAAAAATCTTGTTCTAGCTTTCTCACAACTGCGGTAGCCCTTAAAGCACTCAAATCCCAATTGTCTTGATATTTATTATTAGCTATAGGGAGATTATCCGTATGGCCCTCCACCAACACATTAAGCTGATCATTATCATTAATAATTCTACTAACTTTCTCTAAAACCGAATTAGCGCGTGATGATATATCAGAACTTCCTGTATTAAAAAGCAACTTATCAGAAATAGAAACATACACTGCACTTCCTCTCACCTCGATATTCACATCATCATCCTGAAAATCAATTAAAGAATTTCTGAGGTTATATACCAAAGCATTATTAATAGAATCTTTTTCTTCAATAAGATCAGCTAATTCTGCTATATATTCCTGCTGTCTATTCAAAGAAATCAAAGAATTCTTTATGCTTTCTGCTTCAGTGAGATTAATCACAGATAGCTGTGCCAATCTATCCAGTAAGCTAGAATTGGTGCTCTGCATATGGTCTACTTGCTTTTCGAGCTGTGCAACCTGTGCTGACTTAGTGGACAATTCATTTTCGAGAGATTGAATTTTCGGGTTGTGACAAGCCGTCAATGTGGCAATTGCCATAATCATGAAATAAATCCTAATTTTCATTTGTAAAAGATTTTGATAACTACTCAGGTTGTGTGCTTTTGAGCGAAAATTGATGTCACCTGAATAGTTACAGATTTTGTAATTGATAAAATTTAATGCGATTCATGCTTTTGTTTGCATGTTATCATATCAGTTTTTCACACCAACCTATTTTCAAAATAGAACCAAAATTTTAACCATTTAGTCCTTAGAGAACACCTGATTTGCACTCATTTATTTTAATGGCAACACTAACTGTGCTCCGTTTATGATGCACAGTAAAATAATATGGTGTGAATAAAAAGTAGAAGATCATTTCATGGTAATATCTTTGCTGTCAAAGCTATGTCTGTATTTATCATTAAACGATAGGTGAAAACCCTTATTTAATTTATCTTGGAGTCCCATATTTCTGTTAAAGCCAAAAAAACATAGAAACAAAGTGAGTATTATAGAAAAGTTACAACCAGAATCAGTTAGATCTACTATCATTAAAGATGGGATAAGTAATATATCCAAGATAGACTATAATGTGATCAAAACCTCAATGCGAAACAATGTAGAGTTTACATCTATAGCTGACAATAAAGCCAATATTCTTCTTACGCTATCATCATTACTTTTTACCATTCTCATCCCTGTAGTGCTAAGTAATATTGAGATTATTATAGACGAAATGCTATATATCCCTCTTATGATGTTGGCTTTGACATGTGTAATATCTATTGTAATGGCTGCCCTTGTTACTCGACCAATGAAGCTGAGTGGCCAAGGGTTTAAAGTCTCTGGCAAGCAGCAATTTAGTCCTTTCTTTTTTGGCAATTACTATAAACTCAGTGAACAAGCCTACAAAAATCACGTCACTGAAATGCTCGAAAAACCTGAAATGATGAAACAATATATTATGTCTGACATGTACCACATCGGGGTAGGATTAGGTAAAAAATATACGAGAATAAGAAGATGTTATAATGTATTTATCTCTGGTATATTACTATCGGTATCAACTGCCGTTTTGGTTTTAACAGTTAATTATATGTAGATTAATTATTACTACTCATCCCGTATGAAATAAAACATTGCTATTTTATTGATAGGCAAAGCTCATTTTTAGTCACATTATAGCGATAAAAGAGCTTTTCTAAACCAAAACTGATGCTTGTTGAGTAGTAAGGAAAATATATATTTCCATTTTATTGGATCTTAGTTTCTCTTAATAACTAAAATAAAATAGCTCTCTATCTAATTTTTATTAAAACATCATTCAGAAACCCACCATATTTATTATCTTTTCAGTTCAAAACAAATTGAATAATAAAATGAATAAAACCAGAATACTTATATACGCGATTTTTCTTGCAATTACCCTTATGGTAGGGTCTTCATGCGAATGTGGAGAAGACTGTTGTAAAAATACAGCAATTCCAACTATTGATTATGACAAAAAGCTAAACGAACTTGGCATACAACTCATGAAACCAGGAGCCCCAGTAGCAAATTATGTCAATCTTGTACAAACTGGCAATCTCATTTTTCTAGCAGGCAAAGGCCCTTCTCTTCCTGAAGGTGGATATATCACTGGCAAAGTGGGTGCTGATCTGAGCCAAGATGAAGGCTATCAAGCTGCACGACGAGCAGCTATTATTCAATTATCAGTTTTGAAAGAACATTTGGGTGATCTGAATAAGATCAAACAATGTGTGAAAGTACTAGGCATGGTAAATTGTACCCCTGACTATGGCAACCAACCAGAAGTGATAAATGGATTCTCTGACCTTATAGTAGAAGTGCTGGGAGAAAGAGGAAAACATGCAAGGGCAGCAGTAGGCATGAATTCTTTGCCTCGTAATATCGCTGTAGAAATAGAAATGATAGTAGAGGTTTATTAAAAAAGAATGAATTGCCTGTTTTAATAAAACAATCCTTTCAAATTTTGAATTTTCTATTTAATTCATCCTGTGATTATCAATAATAAATTATGAGCAATACGAAATTTTTTTTATTTGTTGTTTTCTCATTGTTTTCTACATATTTTTTACTTGCTCAATCAGCTCCTCCGGGTCACGATACACGTATATATGATATTATCGATGCTGTATCAGTGGAAAGAATAGAAAATGACATTAGAACATTAGCTAATTTCGGTACCAGGCATACCCTTTCTGACACGACCTCTAATACTCGTGGTATCGGAGCAGCAAGAAGGTGGATTAAAGCAGAATTTGATAAAATATCGTCTGGTTGTGGTGGCTGTTTGGAAGTGAAATACCATAGCGGCATAGTGGAACCTGGAGATAGTAGAAGAATACCTGTACGGACTAAGATCGTGAATGTATTGGCGATAAAAAGGGGTACAAAATATCCCAATAGGTACATTATGATGTCAGGTGATATTGACTCACGTATCAGTGATCCTCTTAATAGCACTGATGACAGCCCTGGCGCTAATGACAATGCATCAGGCATGGCTGGGGTAATTGAGGCCGCTAGGGTCTTGTCAAGATATGACTTTCCCACCAGTATTCTTTTTGTAGGTTTATCAGGAGAGGAGCAAGGCCTTTTTGGCGGAAAATTTTTAGCAGCTGATGCCAAAAAGGCAAAATGGAACATCGTGGGTATTATTAATAATGACATGATAGGAAATATAAAAGGTGTAGATGGAATTATTGACAACAGGAGCTTCAGAATATTCTCAGAGCCTAATCCTCCTAATCGCAATGAAAGAGATCAAATTTGGGATAGAGTATATGGAGGAGAAGTAGATGGCCCCTCACGCCAATTGGCTCGATATATTCATAAAATGACAAATGATTATATGCCCATGATGAAACCAAAAATGGTATACCGGCTGGACCGATTTGGCAGAGGAGGACATCATCGACCTTTCAACGATGAAGGATTCCCCGGGGTAAGAATCATGGAAACTCATGAAA
>JAZGFD010000196.1:0-5720 GCA_036479115.1 Saprospiraceae bacterium
CTAACATTTTTTATAAAAAGAGTTATTTTGGATGAAATTTGCATTTTTTGAGATTCGGTGATGCATGAGTATCAGCGAGTTGAGTAAAATGTAAATTTCGCCAAAAGAAACTTTTTTGGTTTTGTAAATTTTCGGAGTAGACTCAATTTTAGCAAATTAACGCAAAACCCGACATAATAAAATGCGTGACTACTCAGAATCCCTCATTTGTATGATAAAGGGATGCATCAAATTAAGGCACAAGATTTATTCACAAAGTAAATTATCTGCAATACCCAAACCTAAAAACTGTCGGAATAAGATCATTTGCTTACCTGTTTCTTTTGATGTAACCAACATTATAGTTTCGGCCTTGGTTTCACTTTCTTCACAATTGTCGGTTACTCTTTGGGCATAGCCTGGAAGTGTGCTGGTCTCGATTATATTTCCTTCATAATGCTCAAGTCCCAATGAATTTCCGGAGGCATCTTTTTTAGCTGAACGATCTACAACAAAGCTAACAAAGCCTGTCTCTTTATTAATCACTCCACTTACTGGATTTCCAGTATATAAATCTGGATCTACATCTCCTCCTGGGCAACTAAATGGCAATTCAAAAGATCCTAACGCATTGAAATCAAGAGTATTCAAATTTGTAAAATCTTGGCCTAAATTCAGATTAATGTTACTACCTGTTTTTAGCTGAGATGACTCTTTATACATTGTCACTCCGTTTTTATTTACCAATTCTCCATCAGGAAAAAACCAAATACAGTAATTCCTATTGTCTGGACTAAACCATGTATTTACTATATTAGTAGGGGGAACAATCGAAGGAGGTGGTATTAAAATATTGGGAGGTGTAGGTGTAATAAAAAGTCCTGGATTGCCCTGAATAAATGCTTGGTCGGCCACTCTAACAGAGCTTATTGGAACAAATCCCCCACATGCTTCATCTTTAATAAATATTTCAGCATTACCCACTACGTCCATAGGCAAGGTTGCTATACGACCACCGATGGCTGCTATAAAATTTGATTCTAACATTTTATTACTCGTACCACTTCTGATATAAAGTTGTTTGTCAGCAAGGAAACTTGAAGGAGAAGTAGTAACCTTCACTTGGCGCCCTGCCTTCCTAATACTTGGGGTCACATCAGCCCTGATACCAGCTAGAGATTCGCACTCAAATATTGCATTAATAGGAATAAAACCCCCACAATCATTATCAGAAACATAGAAATTATAATTACCCTCACCTACTTCTGATACCAGAATAAGGTAGCCTCCATCAAATGGAGTAGTATTGACCTTGGTACTTTCATTAACGATTAATTCTCCATTGACAGCTCTTTCTGTATATAGCGCCCTTTCATCTAAAAAATTAGGAACAGAAAGTGTAAGAAAAAGAGATTTTTCTGCTTGGCCCATTGCAGGAGTAACAGAAGCGCTAATTCTTCCAAAATTTTGACAATCTGGGTTGCAGGAGAAGAAAAAACTTACTCCTAAGATTACTATGAATAAAGCTAGTATTTTTTTCATTTTTTTGTTTTAATAAAGTTTTTGAAGGTGTCGTTTATATCAGGATTCTACCTCCAATGGTAACAAAGGAATAACTCTCTCTCACCAGTCTAGCCCTGAGATTAGTAGTAGATAAAATGAATGGGATAGACCCACTTATATTAATGCTTGTATTAAAGGATGGCTGGTATTGTATTCCCAATGTACCTAGTAGTTGTTCACTACTTTTTATTAATGGTTTGTCTGAGAATGAACCCGCTGATGGGGGTTTAAAATCCAAGGAGTAGGTTAAGCCTGGGTACACAACAAATTTCCCCATTCGCTGTACTATAAAAAAACTGCCTGATGTATTATGTAACCATTCAGCATTTTGTAGATTAGATCCAGGTTGAGAAGATTTGACATTAAATATAAAATAGTAATACGAGGTCTGTGCACTATTTAAGCTTACAAAATAGGACATATTGAGGTCAAAGCTATTTCTATCAGCCAAAATAAATGCAGCGTCATCACTAGAACTACTAAACTCGCCATAAGAATACCCTCCATTTAATGTAAGTGCTTCTAAATTTTCAAAAGGCATTAATCTAAACCTTACCCCTACTTCTCGCAACCCACTATAAGTCTTATCAGCACCTACATTTCCGCTTTCCGCGTCACTTGATGAAAATACGTCAAAAACAGAACTTCTTGCTTCATTGGCCAGCCTTCTGCTACCATACCTGATGCGTGCACCTATATCCCATCTTCCATTTGGCGAAAGCCCAAAATAGGCCTCAAGGTTGGTATTAAAATCAGTAAGTCTGAGCCGATCTCTTACAGGTGACTCTACTACCGCTGATTCATGAAGCGCTATCCATGAAGAAAAAAGAGAGCCATAAAAATTGAATTCCATATTTCCTTGGGATAGTACAGTGGGAGATAGACCACCAATAAATAAGGATTCATCCAATAACTCAAGCCCTGAATTACCCTTCTGGCCAAAGGACGAAAAAGTAAATACAAGACATATTACAAGCCATATTAAACTTCTTCCGATTAACTTGTTTTTCATTTTATAATTGGTTTTCAGTGAATTGATATATTAAGCTTATTGAGCTTATTGATATAAAAAAATGTAACAACTAATGTGGGCACTTTTGAGGCAAAAATTATTTTTTTGCCATATATAAGAACTTTTTTTACCCAAAATTGGCTCCTACTGAATAGTTACAAAAAAACATCACCGGCATAAGATACTTCTTCTGCGGTGATGTAACCCAATATATTCTATTTTTCTCTAATTAGATCGCACATTGATTCTGCTAAATGTCTCATGGTAAGTGCCACATTTCGTTTTGTATCTGCACTTCAGCGTATGGGTACCAGAACTTAAATTTCTAAGAGACGGGTCGTTATTTGTGCCATGTTTATTCCATTCATAAGGAGCACTATTTTCTTTTCTCAAATATCTATTATTTAGATAGAGCTCCATATATTCTATATCTTGATGTCTATCTGCATTTACTTTCACATAAATATGGTCACCTCTATTAAAAGAGCTGTTATCTCTCGGATCAGAAAAATGTGCCCTGCTGTTACATTGGTTATTTGAATTACCGTCAATATGTACCCAACATTCTTTTTCAAACCACTGATTGTGACATCTTTTCTTTACTCTTATTATGATCTTATGCCTTCCTGGGCTCCAGTTTCTCATTTTACTATCAGCATTGTTTTGAGAGTTCCACTCGAATGGGTATGATGTCTCTCGTCGCATTTTATTGTTAGAGCTGGTATTGTCTCTATACCATTCTACCCATTCTATATCATTGTGATGTTCTGGTTCCATTTTAAATCTCCAATGGGCGCCGTGGTTGATGTGCTTTTCACATATTTCGTTTTGGTTTTTCCATTTCCATTCACAGTTCTGATGAGTCCCCTCTACTGTTATGTTACAGTACTTTTCATGAGTATTGCCACATTTATCTTTTACTACACATTTGATGTTATAGCTACCTGGGCTCATATTTCTAAGGGCTGCGTCGTCAGTACTGTTGGGAAGCCCCCAATCATATGGAGCATTTGCTTCTCTGCTAATTTTTTGGCCGTTTATATAGAGCTCCATCCATTCGATGTCTTGATGTTTATCAGCGCGGACCCTTACATAATAATCTCTGCCTAATGGGTGTTTATACCCATCTGTACATTTATCAAATCTGAACTCCCAATTACAGGTATTATTAGGAGGTGTACTCACTTGTCCTGATAGAATACATGGCTCAGAAGACTGAGCATATGATATTTTGGCCTCATAATTATTTTTACTAGCATTATTGGTTTGATGGTTATAAGAGAATGGTGATTGATCAGCCCATCCTATTAGTCCGCCGTTGGCAAAATATTCTACTCTCGAGACCTCTTGAGGAAAGTCTGTCTTAATAGACAATGCTACCATGTTGCCAAATGCACTATTCTTAGGCTCTAGTAAAAACTGAGGATCGCCTAAATTGCAAGGATCACCTTTCTCTTCAATAAAAACATTCTGAGTCAGTGTGCATAACTCGGAAGTCTGAGCATAGTGAATAATGGCTTCAAAATCGTAATTGCCGCCGTTCGGGGTTTGATACTGAAAGGAGAATGGTGATACATCAAAGTTTCCAAGTGATTGACCATTTGCCCTATACTCTACAAAAGAAATTTCTTGAGGAAAAGATGTATTAATGCTTAAATTCACGGTGCCCCCTGCAGTAGCTGCATCAAAATTTACATTTATTATAGTACAGGGATCCACAGGAGGAGCAGATTGCACCTCATATATTTGCAATTTAAATCGGGAGGCCTTATACCCTTTTATTCCTACCGCTATACTTTCTTCTGATCCCAGAAGGTCATTGAGCTCATAATAGGAATTGTCAAGGGCAAGGTCGACATTCTGGCTTTCTCTAATTGATCTTTTGTTTCCACTACTTAGCCCTGCTATCTGAAGATCCGCATCTCCTTCTATGGTGGTAAGTTCTACTTCATAGGTAGTACCTTGCTTCATGAGGTCTTTGGGATGTACTATTGGAGTGATCCACTCTCCTTCATTTACGGTATACATCTGATCCCATATGCTCTCTCTTTCGCCTACGCTCTTTTGACGAATTTTGCCTTTTTTAACGTTTATGGATTGTTTTGGAGATGAGATATTTGTACCCATCTGTTGTTTTGTTTGGGCAGATAAACCTATGCTCAAAAAACAAATTGCGAATAGAATTAGAAGTGATTGTTTCATTGTCTTCGTGTTTTAATTAGAGGTTTTGATAAAAATTATATATCAAAGGTGGGTGGAGATCTAATATTTCGCGCTACCACCATTAGTAAATAGAATTACTATTTATTGTAGTTTGGATAAAACTATGTAAAAATAGGCTTGTAAAACAACTCAAACTCCAAATAAAATATTTTATATCCCATTATAATAAGTACCCAGTATTCTGTGTGCCGAGAAATATTTTTCATCATTTTTAGTCAAAAATACTTCCAAATCACAACATTGAGGTCACTCAGAAAACAGATAATTTTTACAAAATGAATTATTTTAGATGATATTATCATTTTCTGAGATTTGTTGATGCCTGAGTGTCAATAGATTGAAAAAGAGGATAAAATCACTAAAAACTTACTACTCAGGTACCATTAAAAGAGAATTAAGTTTGGACTATTCGCACCATCGTTGAGTGAATATTGAGGTTTCTTTTATCAAAGTATCACAAACTGTCCTTAGTGTTCAGAAAGACGTGTTGACCTGATTTTAAACATGCCAGGTATTTTAACCTTGATCTTAGTCATATTAAAAGCATATTCAGAACCGATCTATGAATCCTGTAGGGTTTTAATATTCGTAGGGTTTTAATTGTATTGAAGAAATTCGACCCTGCCGTGGTCGTATGTACCGATTATCGTCTATTTTTTATAATCATATGAACCCTTCAGGTTCAACTCTGGGTTGCTATTAATGCGAAAATAGCTTGTGTCTATCAAAAAAAATGTAATTTTTAAGTTCAAAAGTACACCACCTGAGTAGTCCCGATTTTTTATGTTTTCGGAGTGGGTCTCAACATTCGCCACTCTACCAAGGGTATTGCCCTTGGCTATTCAGCTTAAAGGCCTTCAGATTTTCTATGATGATTACAATAATGAGCCCACTCCGGAAACACACAAAATCAAAAAAGTTTCTTTTGGCGATCTTTATATTT
>JAZGFD010000197.1:0-16203 GCA_036479115.1 Saprospiraceae bacterium
GCTTTTTAATATTGATACCAAAAGGTAGAATGGGGAGGGGATGAGTGACGGAGGAAAGGAAGCAGGGATTGCATAAACAGAATATCATCCAAGTTTGAGTCCACTCAGAAAACTTGTAAAATCAAAAAAGTTTCTTTTGGCGAACTTTACATTTTTTTCAAATCGCTGATATTCAGGCATCACCGAATCTCAAAAAATGCATATTTCATGCAAAACAACTCTTTTTATGAAAAATGCTAGTATCCATAGTAGACTCAAGTTTAACCATTTCTTCACAAAAAAAATAAAGTTTTGACATAATTTTTGGAGCTATTGTTGCATATCAATACGTTATAAATATGTCAATTCATGTATTTGAACAAGGCCACTTTACAACGACCTGATATGGTAAACGATAAAAATTTACTGCAAAAATGTAAAATCCAAGGATTAAAACTGACTCCTGATTCAGTGAGAAAAGTTAAAAGTACGATTGAATACAACTGCATACAATTAGACTCTTTGATGATCTTTCATCAAGAAAAAATTAAGTCAAAACTTATTGATGATGAGTTCTTTCTTCCGGAAACAATTGCAGTAATAGAATATAAGGGCAATTCATATGCTGTTAAAAGTGTAAAAGTTTAATAATATTCATAATGAATAATTAGGACATATTCAATATATTATTATACTTTTATTGCGATAAAAAAATGTAAACCTCCCCTAAACTTTATATCAATTTTTGAAACCCATAAATACACATCTTTATTTCGAGTTTTTATTTCCTTTTTAGGATAAGCTTTTTTGTTTTATTAAAGAGATTAAAATTGAAAGGGCAAAGAAATCAAATTTCAAATTTTTTGAAAAAGATCTGCTAAAAACTACATACAAAAGCATGGTTTAATAAAAATATTTAAGATACATCCACATTGGGCAAATTTTCTTTTTTAACTAGTGGATTCACGAATGTACTGATTATCATAAGTTAGTACGAAGTAGGGCTGGTGTGCTGAAAGGTGCACCAGTTTTTTTATTTTCGCTGCTTTGATTACCTTATTCTTTCTTCATTTCTGTTCTTATCCTTAATATTGTCACATCGATACACAAGACAATACATATTATGCTGACATTGTACTGCCTTTGGCCATCTATAATGCTTTGACTTACGAGATTCCTGATGTGCTTGTAAGTGCGGTTACATTTGGAATTAGAGTAGAGGTGCCTTTGAGGAATAAATTGTATTCAGGCATTGTGACCCGTGTTCACCAGTCAAAACCTGATTACCGAACCAAAAGGATTATTAGCGTTTTGGATAAGGATGAGATTATTACTTCTGCACAGTACGAGTTATGGCTATGGTTGTCTTCTTATTATTGCTGTTCACTAGGAGAGGTGATGTCTGTCGCCCTTCCTTCAGGCTTAAAACTGAGTAGTGAAACAAAATTAATATTTAACCCCTCTGGGGATATCAATGAAATGGAGCTGAGTGATGATGAATATTTGGTAAGTGAAGCCCTTAGTATTCAAAATGAACTTACAATTCAATTGATTCAAGATATCTTGAATAAGAAGACAGTCTATCCTGTGATCAGATCCCTTTTAGAAAAGAGAGTTCTTTATATTAAAGAAGAGTTGATAGAAAAATACAAGCCCAAAACTATTGATATTATCACCCTTAACAAGGAATACGACAGCGGACAAGGCAACATACAGGCATTAGATAAAGTAAGAAGATCAGAACTTCAGACAAGAGCGCTTTTGGCCATTTTTGATATTAAAAGAAAACAGCCATTTATTAAGAAAATAGATGTAAAAAACAGGGCTGATGTGGACACTCAGCCAATAAATGTTCTCAAAAATAAAGGAATTATTACGATTGAGAAAAAGGAAGTGAGCCGCCTAGTTGAGGATGTAGATGAAAATACTAAGGACATTACTCTCTCTGCATTACAGAAGAAATCAGTTGATCATATTATGGCAGGTGATGACACTACGGATATTCATTTACTTCATGGTGTCACTGGTAGTGGAAAGACCAGTATCTATATTGAATTGATTAAAAATGTAATAGCTACAGGAGGACAAGTCCTTTATTTACTGCCTGAAATTGCTCTCACATCTCAAATTGTGCAAAGATTGGAAGCTGTTTTTGATAAAGAACTATTGGTCTATCACAGTAGGGTAAGCAATAATGATAGAGTAGAGATATGGAGGGAGGTTATTTACAAAAGACACCTTGTTGTAGGAGCTCGATCTTCTGTGTTTCTGCCTTTTTACAACCTAAAACTCATTATTGTAGATGAAGAACATGATGCTTCTTTTAAACAGGACAATCCTGCCCCTCGTTATAATGCACGTGATACTGCTGCATATCTATCCAGAATCTATGGAGCCAAAGTTGTCTTAGGAAGTGCCACACCTTCTATTGAATCATTTCAGAATGTAAGACAAAAAAAGTATACATATACCCATTTAGCTAAGAGGTATGGGAATATCAATTTACCCACGATGGAGCTTGTGAATCTGGGAAAAATGCTAAAAACTGGAAGAATGACGGGGTCATTCTCCATTATATTAAAAGATGCTATAGAAGATGCATTAGAAGCAGGAGAGCAAGTATTATTATTCCAAAACAGAAGGGGCTATTCTCCTATTATCAAATGCTCACTATGTGGATGGGCGGCAGAATGTACCAATTGCGATGTGAGTTTGACCTACCATCAACATTATAATGAGATGCGCTGTCACTATTGTGGTTTTAAATGCGCTAAGCCTAATAAATGTGCTGCTTGTGGCAGCGATCATGTGATGTTATTGGGGTTGGGTACGGAAAAGATAGAAGAGGAGGTAAAAGAGCTTTTTCCTAAGGTAGTAGTGAAAAGGTTTGATTATGACACGGTAAATACGAAAAGAAAATATCAGGATATTATAGACAAATTTGAGCATAAAGAGATTGATATTCTCGTTGGTACGCAAATGATATCAAAAGGTTTTGATTTTGACAATATTTCTTTGGTGGGTGTATTGAATGCTGATGCTCTTTTAAATTATCCTGATTTCAGATCAGAAGAGCGCACTTTTCAATTGCTTACTCAGGTGAGTGGTAGGGCAGGGAGGCGATCACAACAAGGAAGAGTGATAATCCAGACATTTAACCCCAATCATCCTGTGTTTCAAGATGTGATTAGCTACGATATACAACGATTTTATGCCAGAGAACTTAAAAACAGGAATCAATACGTGTATCCTCCGTTTTACAGGTTGATCAATGTGTGGTTTAGACATAAAAAGATGGATGTGCTTAAAGACGCAGCAAGTATTCTTTATGACGACTTAAGTAAAAAGTACAAGAGCCGAATTGGGCCGCCTCATGACCCACCTTTAGTAAGAGTAAGAGGGTATTATCAGCAACTCATTATCATTAAAATAGAAAAAAACAATGTGACCTTGAGGCAGCTCAAAGTGGATTTAATGGCCACGAGGAGTAAAGTATTGGAACTAAAGCCTTTTAGATCTGTGAGAATTGGAATAGATGTAGATCCATATTAGAATATTAAAGCCATCTTGTCTAAGACTTAACGTTACTCGAATTCTTACCTTTCAAAAGCTTTACTTTTCCCCCCTCGATATTAACTTAGCAACAGCTTGGTAGAATTGAAAATGAAAAAAAGCCTTTGTCTTTCTTTTTAGCGAGATGCCTTTATTGCCCAACGCGCAATCTTAGCATCAATACTTTCAAATTCTTTTTCTTCTTCATAAAAAGTATATTTACCTTTTTGCTCTTTCATGAGCATGGCATAGTCCATGGCTTTACCGAATTCAGAATTATGAGCCAATATTTTAGCTTTTACCCAGTATAGGTGCCCTAAAATATATTCTTTGGGATAATATCGAGGATCCCAAAGGCCATTGGCATTACTATGTTGTTCGCTTTTATTGATCCATTCCAAAGCCAGATCGGTTCTTTTTTTCTGATTAAAAAGATATTCACCAGCTTGCAGATATAAGACCCATTTAAGATTATCAGTTGCTTTTGAAAGGTGATCTTCAAGCTCTAAGGTTAGTAGGTCTAAATATTTAGTTTTAAAAGGTATATTGAGCCTAATATTCTCCCAGTCCATGACCAATACGCCATAATCAAAGTCTTTTTGTTCAACTCTATAGCTGAGTTCTTCAGAAAAATGACTCTGTACAATGGGTATTTCCAATCTCAACACTTCTTCTTCTTTCTTATGCCCAAATGCACCCCATTGATCTGGTTTATTACTAAAAATAACAGTCCAAGGTTTTTCTTTCCGTGGTATTATAAAGAAGGCATATTTACCTTTTGGTAAAATCTTTTCTTCTATCTCAATATCTTCAGATGTGGTTATCGTAGTTGCTACATTGGCACCTGCTCTCCATATTTGGTCATAGGGAAGTAGAGCTCCCCATATTTTTCTGTCATTTATTTTAGGACTTCCATATTCTATATCTATTTCTGTGTAACCGATTTTGTGAAACACTCCTTTGTCTGGACTTGACCTTGGGATCAGATTGATCTGATATTGACCTGACATAAGCAACCAAAAAAGGCTGAGAGTTACAGTAAATATGAGTTTTTTCATTTGTTAATTTTTCAGCCATAAAGATTATCAAAGCTTCATAAAATTGTACTTATGGAGATGTTAAAATATTTTGCTATATGTACAGATTGTAAAATATTTTACATTGCAGAATTGATACACTTTAGCAAATTAATGTAGATACGGTATGAATATGGCTTCTTTAATATTGTTTTCCAATTTATGATATTCATGTAATTGCAAATGCATGGAAGATAAAATACATGTAACTCAGGAGGTGTGATTTTGAGACCTGTCGGCCAAACAAGCAGGTAAAAAATTGATAATTAAGCCCACTCCGAAAACATATAAAATCTAAAATGTTTCTTTTAGCAACCTTATCACCTTCTTGAGTCTGTTGATACTCAAGCATTAACAAATATCAAAAAATTATAATATAATTTAAAATAATTCATTTTGTGAAAATCATCTGTTTTCAAAATAGGCTCATTGTTTATTGCTAGACACGGGCTATTTTTGTATTAATAGCAGCGCTATTACTAACTTATTTTTATGTGTGAGTAAATCTTAATTATGTTGTCGCACCTTCGATTTGAGACATAACTTGCCGAAGTAAATTGATAAAAGAACTTTTTTAGCAAAATTGATACTATCTGAGTACTTACAAATACATGATATTCTTGTTGCATTAATTTTGGTCTTGTATTAGGATTTTTACGCGTTAAATGAAAAAGCATGTAATAATAAAACTGATGAAATGGAAGGCAAACACCCTTATTAACAAGCTACTGTTAATATAAGCAAAGAAAAAGCTGAGTACTCAATGTCATGTTTAACCAGAAATATTTGTTATCATTTTTGCTTAAAACTGCTACCAAATCACAACATTCGCAACTTTGCCAAGGGCGTTGCCCTTAGCTATTCAACTTAAATGCCTTCAGTCTTTCTACGATGATTGCAATATCGAGTACTTACAATTTGTCATTGATAGCAAATGACCTTTATAGACATTTTGTTCTCCTGATTTTCGATCTGTCTTTTTACGTGGACTATTTTTTAGGCGTTGATTTATCTTCGCTGAGCGGATTGGGACTGTTGTGGCTATCTTTTTTAACCTCTTTTTGTGCCAATTGACTAAGTACTAATTCACGCTTCGCTCCAAGTTCATTGATCTGTTTACTCAATTCCTTAGCTTGTTCGAGTAAGGACTTATCCTCCTTGCGTAAAAAACGACTTTCTGTTTCTAATATGGATAGATGTGTTTTGAAAATAGCCCATTTTAACATACTCCATATATCTTCTATTCGTGTTGGATTTGTTCTATACCTCCTTTTTTTTCTTGTTTATTATTCGCTATATTACCTCTTGAGAAGTTACGAAAAAGTTTTTTTTTAACCAAAATTGACTCTACTGGAGTTATGATAATAAAGACAATGAGATATAATATAATATTACTTTTAGCGATGTGTTTTCTTATAATAATTTCATCATGTAATACAGAATCTAAAGAGTCAAGTACGATCAATGTGGCGTATAAGGGGGCGCTAAAAAATATAATGCATAAAGGAGATATATCAGCAAAAGCTGACTTACAAGACTTTCAAAATGGAGCTAATCTTTATGCCCTCGGTGCAATTGAGAACCTTAAAGGAGAAATTCAAATATTTGATAGTCAGCCATTTAACACTGAGGTTATTGACAATACGATGGTTATTGACAGTACATTTTCCAAAAAGGCAACACTTCTGGTATACGCATCAGTGAGCCATTGGAATACCACTAATATTCCTGATAAAATCGTGACTTATGATGATTTAGAAAACTACATACTCCAAGTGGCAAATCACAATCAAATAGTAACAGACGAGCCATTTCCATTTATTATTGAAGGTGAGCCAAAATCTTTTAATTGGCACATAATAAACTGGAACGACGGCGATAAAGAACATTCTCATGAGAAGCATATAAGCTCAGGCTTACATGGCACTAGTAATAATAAGGAGGTACAAATGTTAGGATTCTATTCAGATTCTCATCATGCCATATTTACACACCACACCACCAATATGCATATACACGTTAAAACCAAAGATGAAAAAATAGCTGGGCATGTTGATGATTTAATTTTAGGAAAGGGAATGACTCTAAAATTGCCACATGTAAAATTGATACGATCAAAAAAAGCAAACCCTAATGACTAAAATAGTAGTAATTCAGGTGGAGCTAATTTTGGGTAAAAGAGCTGTTTTTTGCCTCAAAAGCGCCCACCTGAGGAGTTTCAAGAAAAAATCACAATGAAGCAGCTTTTGCATTCAGAAATTAAAAATTTAACCCATTCTAAAGAGCTCATAGTGATATGTGATCATATTCAAGATAAAAAGAATATTGGAATGATTTTTAGAATAGCGGATGCTTTTGGTGTAAAAAAAATAGTGCTTATTAATGAAGAAAAGAAGGAAATCGATCAAAGGTTGAGACGTATTTCAAGAGCTACTTTAGATATTATTCCTCATTTATTAATCGGGGATATTCATGAATATATCGAGAAATTGAAGAAAGAAAAATATCACATTCTTGCACTTGAAAAATGTGATGACAGTATGGCAATTTATGAAAAGGATTGGGTTGTTTATAGAAAAATTGCAATGATTATAGGCCATGAGAATAATGGTGTGTCGCCACGTATTTTAGATTCAATAGATTCTGCTGTGCATATATCAATGTATGGAAAAAATTCATCCATGAATGTAGTAAATGCTTTAGCTGTTGGCCTCTATGAGGTGACTAAAGGGTTATAAAAGAAAAGGAGAAGCCTTGTTTGAAAGCTTCTCCTTTTCATATATTATCTAAGAGAATTATTTGCTCTTATCTCACCACTACAAACTCAACTCTTCTATTTTGTGCTCTTCCTGTAGCCGTATTGTTATCAGCTATTGGAAGATCTTCACCTATACCATTGGTCATCAATCTTGAAACAGAAATACCTTTAGAAACTAAATAGTCTCTTACCGCATCTGCTCTTTTTTGAGATAAAGCTTTATTGTTTTCAGCTTTTCCTTGGGAGTCAGTATGCCCTTGTATCAATACTCTCACGTCTGGGTATCTGCTCAATACAGAAACAGCTTGATCCATAATAGTATAGGACTCAGTTTTGAAAGTGCTTTTGGCACTGTTAAACTGAATACCAGTTAAAGCAGCAGAAAATGCTGTTCTTATCTCTGTATCTCTAGCTCGACTAGCTGCGGCTCTTCTTGCTGATTCTTCCGCAGCTGCTTCAGCTTCTGCAGCGGCAGCCATCTCTGCTTCTTTTTGAGCAGCTATTCTCGCGACCTCAGCAGCTTTAGCAGCAGCAGCTCTCTCAGCAGCCCTTTCAGCGGCAGCTTCTGCTTTCATTTTAGCTTCTTTTGCAGCAGCCATTCTTGCTTCATCAGCGGCCTTTGCTTCTGCAGCAGCCTTTGCAGCCATATCCTCAGCACTCATCGGGCATCCTTTAAACTTTTTAATACCAGCTATATCAGGACAAGCATCTTTGTGATCTTTGATGCCGTCGCCATCACTGTCCATCTTCTTATTTGATGTCATATTATTGGCCATCGACTTTCCTGAACTTCTAGATCCGCCGCCTCCGAATGAATATCTGGCAGAAAGATTCCACGTTCTGGTTTTTCCGAATTGCACTCTGTTGCTCCTATTCACTCCATTCCAGTTTTCGTTTTCTACATTACTCGGTGCTTTTGCATCTCTAGCCCTAGAGATATATTCTTTGCCTAGAGCATTATACAAATTCGCCCTTAATGTCATTATGTTACCATTTGGCATGTGTATGTTATAAGAAGCACCTAGATCAAGTAAACCAAAAGAAGGCAACTTTAAGGTATTTGTACCTGCACTAATATTTGAGTGTAGGTTATTAAAATGTAAGTAATCAATATCAAATTTAAATCCATCTGAAAATTTTATATCAGCTCCTAACCCAAAAGTAGTTTGTGCCGCACCTCCTACTTTTACGCCATCGACATCAACTCCATCATCAGAAAATATCAATTCTCCATTTGATTCATTATAGTATTTTCTACTCAAAGTTCCCTCATATGCCCAATCTCCAATAGATGTAAAGCCTTTTAATCTGAAAATAGAACTTAAATCATAAGAGAAGTCAAGCTCTATACCAGTATGAAGCTGATTTTGAAGCGTATTTCGGAACCCTTCTTCAGCCAACAATTGTCCATTTGGTAATTCGTCACCTTCTCTTGTTGTTCTAGTAGTTGCTCTATCCTTCCAAGAAGTTCTATAAGCATTAAGATTTAAGGTAAAGTCTCTTGTCTGATATTTGTAACCTGCTTCTAGTCCGAATATTTTTTCAGGAACCGTAACTCTATTAACAGTATTACTGAAATTTAAATAGATGTCATCATGAAAAGGTTGTCTTCTATAGAATCCAGTATTGACGAAAATATTACTATTGCTACCAGTAGCAATACTTAATCCAGTTTTTAAATTGTAACCTACATTAGAAACTTTCTCTGATTCCTCATTGCTCTCTAATTCTCTGTATTTTTCAAATCTTACGTGACTTTGATTAGACAAAGCACCTTGGATAAATCCTGAAAAATTATTATTTACTAACTCCAATTGAGAGAAAACTCCTGCGTACGCAATTGTTTCATCGTTAGAATATCCAATTTGTTCTGCTCCTTCAGCATGATTAGAAATTGCAGACCATGGATTGGGTCGGAATGTAGCGGTAACTTCTCTTTGAGGATATCTAGTACGTCCTCGTGCAGTAAATGCATTCGCACCAACCAAATCTACTAATTGACGGTAGTGAGAGCCATGATATCTTCTAAGATCAGCACCTAAACTAAAGTTTAAATTATCTGACATCTGGGACTCAAATTTAGAAACCACACCAAACCAATTGTGACTATTGACAGATGCTCTCATAACCCATTCATTTTCGCCACCTTGAGCTCGGTTATTGGCTTCAATAGCATCCCAATCAAGTAAACCACTGGAAGTGTACTCTCTAATTAATCCTCTAGCACTTCTACTACTGCCTATATCTCCTGTTCCTCCTCCACGACCCCATGAGGCATAAACCACTGTAGATAGGCTTGATTTTTCACTAGTCTGAAGTTCCCAGTTTAAATTAGCGACTGGTTTGTGATAGAAATTTCTTCTCAATGTTTGATATTCTCCATTTCTAAACCCATAATTGTCGTTAAATTTAATATCAAATTCACCAGTTGCATAGTGACTACTAATACTTTTTTGGAAATTTTGATCATGCCATTGAGGGGCACCTGTAAGAAGGAAATTAAATTTGCTTTTTTTACTGGCATTATATCCCATTGAGATAAAGTAATTTTGACCTTGTCCTTTAGTACCGTGAGCCCATCCGTCTCCTTGCCAATGGGTTAATAAGACTGTAAGGCCGAACTTATCATTTATCATGCCTGTATTATATGAGCCAGTGATTTTATTATAGTTATCATTACCTCTTAAGAAGCTTATAGACCCACCCCTCTGCTGCTCTGTTGCTTTCATGATAATATTAGTCGTTCCACCTACTGAGGAGATCGCTAACTTAGAAGACCCTAGTCCTCTTTGCACTTGCACAGCTGTAGCTACATCAGTCATGCCTGACCAGTTAGACCAGTACATTTTTCCATCCTCCATACCATTAATTGGCTGTCCGTTCAATAAGAACGCAGTGTTGGTTTGATCAAAACCTCTTGTAAATACTTCTGAGTCACCATACCCACCTGCTTGACCAGCTACATAGATCGAGGGCGTAGATTTCATTAGTTCTGGAAACTCTACATTTCCACCTTTGGCTTGAATCTCAGCTGTACCTATTGTAGAAACTGCTACAGGTGTCCTTCTATCCAGTACAATATCCATTGTACCTGTGATTACCACTTCTTCTAGCCCTACAGTGCTCTGTTCTGCAGCTATAGTACCTATATCGTAGTTTCCACCTGAAGATTCAAATGAAATAGTCATCGTTTTGTAACCCACAAACGATACTTCTAATTCTCCAGAATTTTCAGGAATATGAAGAGTAAACGAACCATCCAAATCAGTAATGGTTCCTTCAAGTGTGCCAGGGTTCATAACATTGGCACCGATCAATGGCTCATTATTTGAGGCATCTATTATGATGCCTGATACTGTTGTCTGAGCCATAACAAGACCACAGCATATTGTAATAAAAAGAGTAAAGATTAACTTTCTCATTTGATTGGTTTAATTATAAAATAAAAGTCTATCAATAGTCCCGCATTGAAATAGTTCTATTGTTAACAATGCGTAACATATTGCAAAACTAATAATTATTAATATTTCTATATGAAGAAATGTATAATGTATGAGTAGAAATTGAATTTTAACTATTTATAATACAAGGTTTACTCAATTTGGAGCTTTTGTAACGACTCAAGTGAAGTCAATTTTGGTTAAAAAAAATTCATTTTGCATTTTTCTTCGACTATTTTTATAACAATAGCTCTGCTGTTCTGATAAAAATGATACTCGCCTAGCAAAAATTAACAATTTTTTATCTCAAAAGCACCCTTCGGAATAGTTACAAGCTTTTTTTAGCTTATTGTAGCATACCAACCGTCTTTTTTTGCCATAAAAACCAGAATATTTTCATTTATTGTAGTGGCCAATGATCTTCCTACAAAATTTACATGAATCGGAAATGATTTGTGTTTCCTGTCAACAAGAACACCGACTTTAATACTTTTTGGTAAAATAGATTGAAACAAAGAAGTAGCATAATACAGTGTCCTACCTGTACTTGCCACATCATCAATAATGAGCAAATTTTTATTATTTAGTATATCTAAATTAATATCCGTTTTTATTTCGGAGGACAAAGGGTCGGCAGGGCTAAGTCTAATAGTATGGCTATGTATTTTTATTTTTTTATTAATGCTTGATATCTCTCTTATCAATTCATCTTTTAACTTGTTGCCATTATTGTTGATGCCGAAAATGTAAATTTCATTATCTTCTATATACTCCTCCAAAATTTGATATGCAAGGCGTCTTATTTTTTGTTGTATGTCTTTTTGTTCTAGTATTCTCATGTGATATTTAAAATAGAAATGCAAAAGTAATGTTTTATCCAACTTCTATATCGAGATATGATCTAGTACAAAAGTAGAAAGGGTTAAATTTAGGCTGATTAAATATTGGTATGTAAGAGACATATTTTTTTTATTCAAATATTAAAAATAAAACTTGATTCATTAATAAAGAAAAATCTATCTTTGCACTCCGAAATTCAAAAATACTCCACTATGGATGCGATTAAATTTGTTCAGGATACAATGATGGAAGGTAAATCTCTACCTAAGTTTAAAGCAGGGGATAATATATCTGTCAGTTATAGAATTGTCGAAGGTGACAAAGAAAGAATCCAAATATATAAAGGAGATGTTATCCAAATCAAAGGAAAAGACAAAACAAAAACATTTACGGTAAGAAAAATATCTGGAAATGTTGGAGTGGAAAGAATATTTCCTTTGTCGTCACCTAATATTGTTGACCTCGTGGTGCATAAAAAAGGTAGAGTGAGAAGAGCGAGATTATTTTATCTTAGAGAACTTATTGGTAAAAAGGCTAAGATCAAAGAGAAGACGGGAATATCTAGAAAGTAAGTTGTTTATTTCGTGGATGAGTAGATTATTTCTAAATTTCAACTCACTATAATATCTATGCTGGTGCACCCACGCATCTCTATTGAGTATTCATATCAACCATAAATTTTGAGTCCACTTCGAAAACTCGCAAAATCAAAAAAGTTTACTTCGCCAAGCTCTGTTTGCTGATTTGTTGGTGAACTTTAGATTTTTCTCGACTCGCCGATACTCTGGCGTCACCGAATCACCGAAAATGTATATTTCATCCAAAACGATTCTTTTTCTGAAAAATGTTAGTTTCCAGAATAGACTCAATTTTGGATTTGTTTTTTACTTTTCTTTATATGAGATAATCGAAAATTGCGCCACGATTGATGAAAATATCTGAATTGTTTTGATCTTGTAGAGATTTTGAATGGTTGACGTATTACTCATTTCCTTTATTATGATTAATTTTCTGTCTGTAACTATTAAGGTGATCACTTTTGAAATAAAAAATTGTTATTTCTTTGCTAGATAAAGCTCATTTTTTGAAGCAGAGCAGAGCTATGGCGAAAAAAATAGCTATAATATGGTAGAAACAAGAACTTTTTTTGACCAAAATTTGCTCGATTTGAGTAGTTAAAATTTAGCTGTTCTTTTTATTATAGCGATGCTAAACACGTAAAATGTGTGCTTCGTCAGACGAAAAAAAATCCATTTTTTACCTGCCTGATTGGGAGACTGGCCTAAAAAGCACCCAACGGAGTAGTTACAGTAAATGAATATTATGAGAATATGGATGTTAGGTATTGTTCTGGTTTTATTTAGTTGCAATACAAAGGAACAGAGTAAAATTGATTCTACGGTTACTTTAGATGGGCGATGGTTGATGGAAGCTGCTGCCAGAGATGGTAAATTGACGGAGACCTTAAAAGGGTCATTTTTTGAATTCCACAAAGACAATCAACTTATTAATAATCTTAATAGAAAAGTAAGAACTTATTCATACGAACTTGTTAGTGATGTAATAAAGCAAAGAGGAGGAGATATGGATGTAGATTATCAAATAGTGCAATTAGTAGAAGATACCTTGATACTCAGAACTAGGGTTTTGGAATATGATTTTCAATTCTTATTACTAAAAGATACTTCTAAAATTCTCAATTAATTAGAACTGAGCCCACTCTGAAATTTTTGAGATTTGATGATGCCTGAGTATCTCCAGATTGAAAAAGAGGATAAGATTACTAAAAGTAACATTTTAGATTTTTTATGAATTTGGAATGGGCTCAAAATTTCGTTTGTGTCTGTAAAACCATTAATTCCAATTTTGGAGTTTATACCTACAATTAATTTGAAGAATACTGTTTTTATTGTTCTATATTTTTTTTCATTCTTTCATGTGGAATATTAGATTAAAAAGAATATCTTTGCGCCGCTAAAATCCTGATGCTCATTGATGAAGTAGTCAGGTATGGAAACCAAATAAATTTTAGAAATGCCAGCAAAAATTAGACTTGCTCGTCACGGAAGACGAAAAAATGCTTTTTACCACATTGTAGTAGCTGATGGAAGAGCTCCAAGAGATGGTAAATTTATCAAAAAATTAGGGATTTATAATCCTATGACTGCCCCAGCCACTATAGAGTTGGATCGTCAATTGGCTTATGATTGGCTCATGAAAGGTGCACAACCTACTGATACAGCCAGAGCAATACTTAGATTTAAGGGAGTATATTATAAAAAACACTTGCAAAGAGGTGTAAAAAAAGGTGCGTTAACTCAAGAAGAAGCGGATGCAAAGTTGACAAGTTGGATAGAAGAGAAAGAGGCTAAAGTGGCTGAAAGAAGAAAAGCTGCTATTCAGGCCAAGTTAGATTGGAGAAAGCAAGTGGCTGATGGAGTACCTAAAAGTAAACTCGCTCCTGCTACTTCCGAATTAGAAGATTTTAACCAAGACCAAGAAACTGATGGTTTAACTTCCGAAATTGCTGATGTTGTGGCTGATTCTTCTCAGACTACAAAAGAAACGCTTGAAACGAGCTCTGATATTTTAGAAGTTGTAACTGAATCATCAGTAGATGAGAAAGAAGCACCTGTTGTTGCGGAGGAAAAATCTGGTGCATCTGAGGACAAATCTGGTGCATCTGATGAAAAATCTGCTACCACTGAGGAAACATCAGCTGTATCTGAGGAAATTTCTACTTCATCTGAGGAAAAATCTGGTGCATCGGAAGAATCTCCTGAAGAACCGGCTAAAGATGAGCCTATTGCATCAGCGGAAGAAGAGTAATTATTTTTAAACCTCACTGAGGGATAAAAGAATTATCTTGCATTCTTCATAATAAAAGCCGTCACATGCTTGAATTAGATAAAAAGTATCTTACTAAGCTCAAGGATATTAAAGTAGGTATACAGCATTCGGAGTTGCTCAAAGCTTATTTGGAAGAAGAAGAAATTGACCTCTATTCTCCACTTAAAGAAAAATTTGAACCTCAGATCGAAGCTGTCTATAATGATATCGCTGCTAAGCATCCTCTACAATTGGTATCTGCGGAAATAGAACTGATGGATTCAGATTACGAAGGACTTTTTTTACCTCGTATATTGGGTTATTCTGTGATGCGTGGGCAACTTACCCAGAAAGTAAAATATGTAAAACCCCTAGAGCATTTCAAAACGGTACTTCTTGTGATCTGTAACTCGGCCAATTTTGATATTGTTCATCTCAGATCTGGAAAAACTATTGAAATAGGATTTGCACTGAGTAGTGATATTTGGATCACCAATCTTTTAAATGATATACCGAATAAAAAAGTAAGGCAATATTTGAATGGCCTTAAATTGATGAAATACAGAGATGAAAAGGTTAGATTAAGATCATACAGAGCTTATAAGAAACAATTTGCTAACTTTAATTACCTCACATCTTTCCAGCCTCAAAATTGCTCGGATTTAACACTCAATGGTGCCTCAATAATAGAATTCTTAATATTTAGAAGTAAATCCAATTATGATAATAAGAGTTTGGCACCATTTATCTCTGATATATTATCTGCAGATTTAACAGAATGCGATGGCTATTCTAAACTTCTAATGGTAGTTGGAATGTATTTTGATCTCAATGACGACAATAAGAAAATATTCAAAGAGCAGTGGGATAAGGTGAAGCAAACGCCTGATTTTGAAGCAAAAGTTTTTAAAGTTCTTAATGCCTTACAAGAAACTGATCACGAGTTAGGGAGTAGTGCAGTGGATAGGCTTCACGCTGTATTAGGAGGTGTAGAAAAAGATGAATTTATTAATTTCTTGGAATTAATGGTTGGTATTGAATCGGAAGGATATATTAATGATAATGCGACGGAGAAAATCAGAGCTTATTATAATAATCACAAAGGACTTTCGCTTCAAAATGATGCAACAAGGATGTATATATTCAATAAATTTAAAATATTTATCGATAAATTGGCCACATCAGATTTTCAAGAATATTTTGAGTTTAATCCAGTTTTTATAAATTACATGAAGATTTTCTCTAATGAGAAATTTAATCAAGACCTTAAGGCAGTACTTCTAAAATATGTAAGAACTCTTCTCAGAACAAATACGGATAAAAGAAGTAAAGACTATCAGGATATAAAAAAGTTTGTACAACCTTCATTTGTGGATATGGGATTCATGAATGAAAAGAGTGTAAAAGAACTTTTTAAGACGAAAAGAAAGCCAAGATCATCTACAGACAACTAAATAATTTGTAACTACTCAGGTGGTATGCTTTGAGATAAAAAATTTCTATTTTATTGCTAGACACGAGCTATATTTTGTATTAATAGCTGCGCTATTACTAACTTATTTTATATGTTAGTGAATCTCGATTATGTTGCCTCATCTTCGATTTGAGATATAACTTGCCGAAGTATAGTGATAAAAGAGTTTTGTTTAGCCAAAATTGATACTACCGGAGTAGATACAATAATCTATTCTCTCTCTAGCTTGGTCGAAATAGATACCTATTTTTATCT
>JAZGFD010000198.1:0-12971 GCA_036479115.1 Saprospiraceae bacterium
TCAGTTTGTTCCAATCCAGTGCATAGACCCTGCTATTCAATCTAGGAAACACAATGTAGTAAATACAGACCTTTAAACTCCATATATTGACATTTTGGGTTTTAGTCGGACACCACTAGTTAAAAACAACTCTTTTTCCGCTACTTGGCGGCTATGTGAGTAGCAATAGCGCTGCTATTACAACTCAAATGAGCCTTGATTAGCAAAAAAATAGCCTATGTTTACTCAAAAAGAACTACAGCTGAGTAGTTACGGTAATTTTTAATATGTACGACAATAATGATGTTCAACAGTTTTCTATCGCGACTGCCAAATTTGTAGATAGCCTCCCTGATTTATCCCAAATCGAGCAACTCCGCGATGTACTCCGATTTCATGAGTGGCGATATTATGTGGAGAATAACACAATGATTACCGACGGAGAATATGATATTCTTTTTAACCATTTGCGAAAGCTAGAAAAAGAAAACCCACAATCGGTTACTCCTGACAGCCCAACTCAAAGAGTAGCCACTGCTCTTAATCCTGATTTTCCCGCAGTGAAACACATTATCCCGATGCTTTCATTGGGCAATGCATATGGCCCTGACGATTTGAGAGATTTTAATACACAGATTTTAAAGTTAACGGGCAGTAGTTCGAGTGAGATAAAATATACAGTAGAACCCAAATTTGATGGAGGAAGTGTAGCCCTTGTATATGAAAACAACATTCTTATCAGAGCTGCTACTAGAGGCAATGGCCAACAAGGAGAAGAAATGACACCCAATGCTCGCACCCTGCCATCTGTACCCCTTAGAGCAGATTTTTTAAAATACAATATCACCAAGGCAGAGCTAAGAGGCGAAGCTGTGATCAGAAAAGATTTTTTTCATAAAATGAATGAAAAACGTGCTGTCAACGGAGAGGCTCAATTTGCCAACCCAAGAAATACTGCATCAGGAGGGCTTCGCACAAAAAACCCTCAGGAAACCAGAAGCAGAGGCGTGGAGATATTCGTATTTCAATTTGGGTATGCTGTAGATGATAGAGGGCGGAATATGCTGGATGAGATGCCCAGTCACAGCAGTCAGTTAAAAGCACTTTCACAAATAGGATTTAAGGTTCCTAAAGATGAGATTAGAATTTGTGCTAACATTGAGGAGGTGATTTCTTATATAGCAGAATGGGATAAAAAAAGAGACTCATATGCCTATGAAATAGATGGTATGGTCATCAAAGTGAATGACACCAAGCTTCAAGAAAAGTGTGGGAGTACAGGCCATCATCCACGATGGGCAATTGCCTACAAATTTAAAGCAAAACAGGCCAACACTATACTAGAAGATGTAGAATACCAAGTGGGCAAAATAGGGTCAATCACTCCAGTAGCAAAAGTAAAGCCAGTACATCTTGCTGGAGTCACAGTATCGAGCATATCCATGCACAATGAAGAATTTATCACTTCTAAAGACCTTAGAATAGGGGATACAATTGTAATAGAGCGGGCAGGAGATGTGATACCATATATAGTACGATCACTGCCTAAGCAAAGGGATGGAAGTCAAGTCCCTCTAATTTTTCCGACTCATTGTCCTATCGCCCCTAATAAAAATGTATCGTTAATTAAGGCTGAGGGAGAAGCTGCATGGCGATGTATTGATTGCAAATGCGGAAGGCAAGACCTGATGCGTATGATTTTTCATGTGGGCAAAGATGCTATGGATATTGATGGATTTGGAAAGTCCTATGTTGAAAAATTTCATGAATATGGATGGATTAAAGACATCGGTGATATTTATAATTTGGGGTATGATCAAATCAAAGAATTAGAAGGCTTTGGTCAAAAATCAGCCAATAATTTAGAAAAATCAATCGATAAAGCCAAACAAAATCCCATTCATAAATTGCTCCACAGTCTGAGCATTCATCATCTGGGGAAGAAGGCTTCTAAGCTCATAGCTGAGCAGATAAATCATGTAATGGAACTTAAAAAATGGGATGTAGACAGGTTTTTAGAAATCCCAGATATAGGGCCTGTCGTGGCCAATAATGTAGTAGAATATTTTTCTTTTGAACAAAACATTGCTCTTCTTGAAAGGATGGAATCATATGGTGTAAATATGAACCAAAAGGAGGAAGATAAACCTCTGGAAGTGGCTAAAGATGCTCCTCTTTCAGGAAAAACAATTCTATTCACAGGGTCATTACAACATATCACTAGAAAACAAGCTCAGCAGATGGCCGCTAAAGCAGGAGCAAAAAATATTAGTGCTGTAAGTAGCAATCTAAATATTCTAGTGGTAGGTGAGAAAGCTGGCTCTAAATTGAAAAAAGCAGAAGCTCTAATTACTGTGGAGATAATGACAGAAGATAATTTTATTAAGATAATTAACTTGTAATTGTCATTCTTTAAAACAAGGATACACATTAGCACGTTTTATCATCTATTCTCAAGTATTGTAATAGTATTATTACACTTCATTAATTTGTGAAAGTTTTTACACAACAAAATATTATCATAAGTGAATTATAAATCAGACGTAGAAGCAGTAGATGCATTATCGGTTGCATATAATAGTTTAAAATCAGAAATAGGGAAAGTAATTATTGGTCAGGATAAAGTAGTGAGGTCGGTATTGATTTCTCTATTTTCCAATGGCCACAGTCTTCTGGTAGGAGTGCCTGGGCTGGCAAAAACATTACTGGTCAGTACCATAGCAGAGGTTTTGGATTTGGATTTTAATAGAATTCAGTTTACCCCCGATCTGATGCCTTCTGATATCATCGGCTCTGAAATTCTAGATGAGTCAAGAAGTTTTAAATTCAACAAGGGGCCACTTTTTGCTAATATTATTCTTGCCGATGAAATCAATAGAACGCCACCTAAAACTCAAGCAGCCCTGCTTGAAGCAATGCAGGAAAGAATGGTGACAGTGAGTGGCACTAGGTATGCCCTCCCTATTCCTTTTTTAGTATTGGCTACTCAAAACCCTATAGAACAAGAAGGTACTTACCCTCTCCCGGAAGCACAATTGGATAGATTTATGTTTAACATACCTTTAGATTATCCGAGTTATGAAGAAGAGTTGACTATTGTTAAAGAAACTACTTCTGACAAAGAAGTGAAACTTAATAATGTGCTCACTGGAGCTCAAATTGTAGGTTTTCAAAAATTGGTTCGAAAAATTCCAATTGCTGATAATGTAATAGAATACTGTGTAAAAATGGTAAATAAAACACGCCCTCATACCGCTCTAGCTTCAGAACAAGTCAATAAGTATATATCGTGGGGTGCAGGGCCTAGAGCATCTCAGTATTTAGTGCTAGGAGCAAAATGCCATGCTGCAATAAATGGAAAATACTCGCCAGATATAGAAGATGTACAGGCCATTGCTAATGATGTGTTAAGGCACCGTGTAGTACGCAATTATAAAGCCGAAGCCGAAGGCATAGGAGAAAAAGAAATTATTGATAATTTGTTTTAGACAACTGCTCTAAGAATAATTTAGGTAACTCCACCTATGTGCTATTGAGCAAAATTTGATACCCCTAAGTATTGAGCCCACTTCGAAAACATAAAAAATATAAAATGTTTACTTAGACAAGCTCTGCATAAATCTTTTAGTGATCATATCCTCTTTTTCAATTTGTTGATATACTCAGGCATCAACACATCTCAGAAAATGATAATATCATCTAAAATAATTCATTTTGTGAAAATCATCTGTTTTCAAAGTGGGCTCAGTATTTAATAATTTATAATCAATTCAGAACAGTGTTTTTTAAAGCCTGTATGCCAATCAGGCAAACTACATTATTTCACAAAATTTACGCCTGGTATGCTAAAGCTTAAATTGAGTAAGATTATAAAATCTTTGAAGGCGCTCATCGATTGATCCTTTTTCTAGTTTTTTTACATTCCAGTTACTAAAGTCTTCTACACAGAAAGAAGCCAATGCTGAGCCATGTACAATACCTCTTTTCATATTTTCAAATGAAAGGTCTCCTGTACTTGCCATATAGCCTATAAAACCACCTGCAAAACAATCCCCTGCTCCCGTAGGGTCTTTTACTTCATGTAGCGGTAGTGCTGGTGCAAAAAACACATCTTCTTTATGAAATAGTAAAGCGCCGTGTTCTCCCTTTTTAATAATGAGATATTTTGGCCCCATTTTTTGAATTTTTTCTGCTGCTTTTACCAGTGCATATTCTCCAGAGAGCATTCGAGCCTCTTCGTCATTTATTGTAAGGACATCTACCCTTTGTAGCACTTCTTTCAACTTATCTAGGGCTATGTCAATCCAAAAATTCATAGTGTCAAGCATTACCATTTTTGGCTTACTATTCAGTTGATCTAGTACACTTATTTGTATATCTGGAGTCAAGTTACCCAACATAATATATTCACTATTTTTATAATTATCAGGAAGAATAGGGCTAAAATCAGCCAGTACATTTAGATCAGTTACAAGAGTATCTCTACCATTCATATCATCATGATATCGTCCTGACCAAAAGAATGACTTCCCACCTTCTACTACTTTGACGCCTTCAAGGTTCATTCCTCTTGCTTTCATATCCGATAATTCGGCATCAGAATAGTCATCACCTATGATGGACACTATTTTTATATCGTTGACAAAATAACTGGCTGCATAACCAATGTACTGTCCCGATCCTCCAATGACCATTTCCTCCTTACCATAAGGAGTTTCTATACTGTCAAATGCTACTGTACCTACTACTAATAAACTCATATCATATTTTGTTAAGCCGCAAATGTAGCCTTTTGTCAAATTTTAGATTAATTTGCGACTACAGTAAAAATAAAAAAATGACTTATAATTTTCTTTTCAGTTTTGTGGGCCCAGAGATGATCGTAATTGCTTTGATCATTTTGTTATTATTTGGAGGGAAAAAAGTGCCTGAATTGATGAAAGGATTGGGCAAAGGCATTAAAGAATTTAATAGTGCCAAAAATAGTATTGAGAACGAGATCAAGGAGAGTGTCAAAGAACCAGAAAGTTCTAACAAATAAAATTGTAGGCTTGAAGCCCAATATTTCACTGTCCCTACTTATTCCATTTTCAATATTTTATTGTTGTATAGCAATAGTTGATCTATACTTTGTAGCATATTCTCCATCTTTTCGATGGCTGAGCAAGCCTCTAATAATGCTCAGCTTGATTGTGTATTATTTGTTACAATCTCAAAAACTATCCGGCCCAAAATGGATTTTTTTAATCGGTTTAATAGCTGCTTTACTCGGTGACATTTTTCTTCTTTTTGAGGAAGAACAATATTTTTTATTTGGACTTTCGAGTTTTCTAATTATGCAGATATTGTATACTGCTACTTTTATAAAAAATTCATTTGTTCCTTCAATATTAAAATATATTTGTTCTATCATTTTACTCTCCTTATTTGGATATTATATGATTATCCTATGGCCTAAGCTAGAAGGGATGGCTATTCCTGTTTTTATTTATTCATTGGTAATAGTATTAATGACCATTAGTGCTATGATGAGGAATCAAAGGCTTTCGGGTTATGGATGGGTAGTAATTGGGGCAATTTTATTTATAATATCAGATGGATTTATTGCTTGGATCAAATTTATTAGCCCTCTTGCAGGTGGTGGCCTTATGATCATGAGTACTTACCTCATAGCTCAATATTTAATTGTCATTGGCTTCTTGAAAGGAGAAAAAAACAACTGTGCAGTTGAATCCTGCTGAGCCAAATATGAGCAAAGCTGATTCTTTCTTTATCAAAAATTTTAAAAGCTAACTTAAAATTTTACATGTTTGTTCTCTGCATTAATCACCCCAATATTTTCTATTTATTCTTCATTATTTTTAAAAGAATCTGAGTTTATTTCATGCCTAATTTTTGATTTTGCTCTAATAGCTTAATGGTTTCTTTCAGGCGTTTTTGTTTTGTTTCTTCCTTTTTTGCATTAATAAGCCATCCGATGTATTGTTTTTTGTAACTGGGAGCAAGTTTTGAGAAATTACTCCATGCTTTTTCATTATTTTTTAATACTTGCTCTAATTCTGGAGGTAAGACAATTTTATCAGAAGCACGAGATTCTAAAAATGCCTTATCATATTCTATTCTTTTTTCGAAAAAAGAAAGACCAAAATTTGTCATCTTCCTTTCTTTTATCAATTTTTTAGCAAGCCTTATATTAAGGGGAGACCACTTACTTTTTACTTTTCGTAAAGTAAATTTATGAACATATTTCTCATTATCAATGCTTTTCTTTATTCCATCTATCCAGCCAAAACAGAGTGCTTCTTCTACTGAATCCATATATGTAACTGTCTGCTTACCTGTATGCTTTTTATAATAGACAAGCCATATTTCTTTTTCATTGAAGTGATTTTTTTTAAGCCAATCACGCCATTCTTCCCGATTTTTTGCTTGGAATGATTTCATAGTTATTGCAGGCCTTCTATTGGGTTTAGTAATATGTCAAAATTCTATCAGAGCAGATGATACAGCAGATCAGAGATATTTACTTTTAACCCCTTTGGGTTTTTAAAATACGTCCAGAGCGAGCCTATTTCGTTGCCATCTTTACCATTTGAGCATGTCATGGTATGGTTTTTCAAGAGTTTGAACAATGTGAATTAACCTTGACTAATATTTTCATTTGACAAACCCCTTTGGCCTAACACTGAGTGTAACGACGCTCCTGTCATTGCGCCAAACATAGCGACCACTCCTCCGATAAATCCAGAAATAAGTGCAACTGTAGTAGATCCTAACCCTCCAAACAAATCTCCAACACGGGTTGAAAGAATGGATTCATTAGCGATGTCAATTTTGTAAGCGGTGCCAAACCATACCAAACCAACTACTAATAAAGTGATGACCGCTGATCGCATCATACCTTGCCTAAAAACCAAAGCAACAACAAAACCGATAAAGGCGACTAACCACCATTGTGGTAAAAAATAACCTGTACAAAAGGTGAGAATAGCCAATAGTAAAACGTATCCTAATATTTTCATGTTTTTGTCTATTTAAAAGTGATTTGATATAATTTATAATCACTTAATTCATTTTTGGAGAGAGCAAAATGTGCATCATAATATTTGCCAGCTACCCAGGTGTCAACCATGTTATCATAATACTTACTGCCTGGGTTACCGTCTTGGCCTCCAGGGTAAACTACTTTGGCATTTACTTTTTCATCCATTGATACCACCATTCTCCATGAAGGACCCGCTGTGGAGCCAAATGCATTTAGTGCGTCTCCATGCCCTTTGGCTTTTATATTTTTACGAGAAAATGCTCCAATACGTCCTAAGTGATTGATGCTTTTCTTGCGATATTTATACCATTCTAATCCCGGTTTTTCAACTCTATCCGTTATTTCAACAATAGCTTGATCAAATGATTGTTGTACAATAGCTTTTGCATCCTCCACTTGTAAAGTGCTGTCAATATCAAAAAATTCTGCTGTGTTATCCTCTTCTAACATTCTTACCAATACTGAACTCGCCGGATATCGTATATCCATATTATTAGATAAGGTTCCTATTTCATCGAAAGTATTAATGTACACATTGTACCACCATCGGTCAAAATATGAAGATGCTTTGCTATCAGCTGTGTACTCATAATTCCAATTAGATAAAGCATCAATAACCTCTTTTTCTAAATCAGAAAGGTTGGATTTATTTACAAGATCTAAAAGAATAGGCACGGTTTCCTTCGCTTTATAACTGGTGGCATCATAATGTAGAGCCATCATGTCTTCTGGGATAATGTCTGACATAGCTTCCAGTTTATCATTGAGAATACGGCCTCTATAGTTTTCAAAATATGCTGTGTTATAATAATATGGATAATCAGGTGAGGTGCTGTGCTGATTAGCCGAAGAAATAAATCCCCTATCAGGGTTATAATCTTGTGGAAGGTGATTCCTAGGTATATATCCTTTCCAATTGCTTCCTAAAGACCCATCAGCCACAAACCTTCCAGCTTGATCATCCTTAATGGGCAGTTTCCCATTGACATGGATAGCAATATTACCATGCCTTGATGCAAATGCAAAATTCTGGGCAGGGGAGAGATAATTTTCTAGAGCTTTACTAAAATCTTCATAATTTTTAGCCTTATTAATGTCTAAAAAAGCCGACAATTCGGATCTATCAGGTACGTGATGAGCAATCCAATCGAAGGCTAAATCTGCATATTCTTCTCCTTCATGCTTGGTTATTATACCTAAATCTGTCATTTTTAGGGTGTCATATATTGTTTTACTTCCTTTTACCTTTATTTCTTCTATTCTGTACCTTACTTTTTTCTCTTTCCCATTGATGCGATAGATTGTTTTGGCATCATCTACCCAGTCCATTTTATAAAAGTCCCAAACGTCATGGCCTACATTTGTTTCCGTCCATGCGATATCTTCATTAAAACCTATAATTACTCCTGGTATTCCAGGCAGAGACACTCCATAGGTATTGATATCTCCCACATGGAGTTGCACTTCATACCATATAGAGGGAAGGGTAAGTTGTAAATGTGGGTCGCCACAAAGGATGGGGTTACCACTTTTAGTTTTACTCCCAGATACTGCCCAGTTGTTACTCCCTATTCCTTTTTGGAATGTTGAAGCCCTTTCTCCTTTTATAAAACCTATATCGCCATTGGTATTCATATCAACTGAAGCTGCTGAAACAGCATCAAAATCCCACTCTTTGTCAGCAGGAATAATAGGTGATTGCTTAGGATTCCATTCCGGATATAGATAATTAAACTTCTCTGTACCCAAATACTTCAATAAGTTAGTATTCTCTACATCGGCATAACCCGAACAGAGCGTCATGGCCATATTTTTCATAAAAAGAGAAGAATGATGGGCTGTCCATTCCTCAGGAGCATATCCTAATAGTTTGAATTCTAGAGGATATGTTTTAGGCGTGAGTGTATTGATATATGCATTGACACCGTCGGTATAGCGAGTGAGAAGGTCATATTCTTCCTTGAATTTAGACCAACCTTTGATGGCATTTTCTGCTGCATATGGCATTCCCATCCTTCTTTGGTCTAAATCGTTTTTTAATAAACCCTCTCCCATTACTTCTGACAGCCTTCCAGCGGCACTACGAGTGGCAATATCCATCTGCCATAATCTATGTTTGGCATGGATATACCCTTGTACAAAAAGTACATCTTTTAAATTGTCACCAAAAATGTGAGGCACCATACGTTCATCATACACAACCTCTACAGACCCAATCAACCCCAAGTTATCCAAAACAAAGTCATCAGGAGCGGTGACATCTTCGGCATTTTTCCAAAAGCCATGAAAAGGACTCATAAATGATCCCAATGGTGGTGCTGAAGAGCCGCCTATCTTTTGAGAAGTATTAAGGAAATAACAGAGACCTATAGTTATTAAAGCTAAAATTGTAATCCTGATCATAGTAGGTTTTTAAAATAGAATTAAAAATACGCTTTTTGTAAGAAGTTTAGAGGTCAGTTAGTCAAGAATCAAAAAGTCCATTAGTCCGTAGTCAAATCCAATTTATACAGTTTATCGTATACAACATCATTCTTTTTCAAAAACATACCATAGATTTCTTACTCCCTTTCAGGGCTTTTTTATGATGATTATATTCATAGGGCGTTGCCCTATGTTGGTGCTATTGCCCCTTTGGGGCTTAGAGCTAAGGCGAAAAAAAATAATTGTAATATGGTAGAAAGAAGAGCTTTTTTTTTTCAAAATTGGCTCTATCTGAGTAGTTACCTTGTGGGAATTAAGAGCAATGACCAATCTTCAACGTAAAAAAATCCAACTATCCTCAGTAGAATATTCTTCTGAAAATTCATAATTTTCGAGATTGAATCTTAGCAATTTTTCCTTTTTTGTCAATTTATTTTTAATAATATATTGGGTCATCAGCCCCCGCGCTCTTTTGGCATTGAAGGAAATAAATTTTAATTCATCCCCACGGTACTCCTTAAAATTAATCGTCAACAGTTGTTCTTTGAGTTTTTTCTTATTGATGGAAGAAAAATATTCATTAGAGGCAAGATTGACGACTAGTCCAGAGCCAGAATTAATGATGTCATCATTGAGTAATTTTGTGATTCTATCACCCCAAAATTTATAAATATTCTTTCCTCGTCTATTGTTCAGTTTTGTACCCATTTCTAAACGATGAGGCTGTATTAAGTCCATTGGTCTCAACAATCCATATAATCCTGAAAGAATGCGAACATGCTCTTGTGCAAAATGTAAATCATCTTGTGTGAGATTAGACGTATTTAGTCCTTTATATACGTCTCCATTAAAAGCAAGTATGGCAGGTTTGCTATTATCACTTCTGTGATCTATCTCAAATGATTTATATCTCGTCTCATTTTCGTTCGCGATATTTTCACTGATATGCATAAGTTTCTGAAGACTCTTTGTTGACTTCTTACTAAGGATTTTTATCAACTGCTCTGTGTCGTAAAGCAGCCTGGGTTGGCTCACACCATTGTGGTTAATTTTATCAAAATTTAATGACTTTGCAGGAGAAAGTAGTATTATCATAATAATGAATAATTTAGCAATTTCAAGACTTGAGACTTTTATTGGTAAAGAATGAGGTGGTATCAATTTTAGCTAAAAAAACTCTTTTCTCGTTATACACCACACCACCTGAGTAGATACAGAAACAGATCTATTACAATCATTTCTTAATTATAAAAAGAATAAAGGTAGATTGGTTTAAATGAATAGCAAATAATATTAATAAAATTAGATTGGCATAATATAGTGTTTGAACGAAAACTGTCGAATTTTATGGAATAGAGTGTTTTGGGTGAGAATTTAGTTTTTTGAGATTCGGTGATGCCTCATTATCAGCAAGTTGAGAAAATGTAAATTTCGCCAAAATATTTATACGAGCTTGTCGAAGTGATTATGCAGAGCTTGTCGAAGTAAACTTTTTTGATTTTGTATGTTTTCGGAGTGGGTTCAACTGTTAGAATATAAAAAAAAGCCGATCACAACTGCGCAATCGGCTCTATTTCTGCTTTAAGAAGTAAGGGTATTGTTATTTTCTGCCACCAGACTTGATAAGTCCATCAGCTTCAGGCACTGATTTCTCGGCTACGGGCTTTAGCACTTTTCCCTGCACTTTTACAACATGTGGATCAGTGCCTATTTCATTTGTAGTAAGAGTCACAGTTTTACTAAATTGACCAATTCTATTGGTTGCATATCTGATTTCTAACACACTACTTTCACCTGGCATGATTGGTTTTTTTGGCCATGTAGGCACTGTACATCCGCATGACCCTCTAGCGTTTTGGATGATAAGTGGTGCATCACCAGTATTAGTAAATGATAATTTACGTAAGGGCTCAGCGTGTTGTTCAATAGTACCATAGTCTACCACCATTGACTCAAAAGTCATTACAGCACCTGTTTCTCCTAGATTTACATCTTCTGTATTATCAGATAAATTAGTAGGAACAATCTCTTGAGCATTAAGCAGCATAGTCAATATGCCAAATACTAGAAGTAAAATATATTTCATCTGTTTATTTTTTTTTTATAATCTGTTTTCATAACAATCTTCAAAATAATTGAAGAATAATCCTTATTCAAAGTTAACACTAATAATAACTAAAATAAACCTCAAATATTATAAATCCTGTTAACCAAAGGTTAATTCATTTTGCCAAAGATAATATTGTGTTTAAAGTGAAATCTGGTTAAATTCGCAATAATTGCTTATTATCTACTTGAAAACCATACATGACCACATCCATTCTTGATAATGATTGCCTGAATAGACTTACTTCTCAGAAATCAAATAAGAATGAAAAATTTAAGAATGATGTGATTAGAGATTTGTGGATATGTCTTGTAAGTAGGGAAGTAAGCCTGCAAGGCAGAAAAGACGTACTTCTAGGAAGAGGTAAATTTGGAGTTTTTGGAGCAGGAAAAGAATTACCACAAATAGCATTGTCTAAATTTTTTAAAAAAGGAGATTATAGAGCGGGGTATTATAGAGATCAGACTTTATTATTTGCTTTAGGTGAGTCTGACGTACATTCTTTTCTAGCACAACTTTATAGTGACCCTATTAATGATCCCTTTTCAGGAGGCAGGCAAATGAATACCCATTTTGCATCTCCATTTCTTGATAAAAATGGTCTTTTCATAAATCAAACCGATAAATACAACATATCTTCAGACACCTCGGCTACCGCAGGGCAGATGGCTCGTGCTCTTGGACTGGCTATGGCATCAGAAAAATATCGTAAAATTCCAAAACTCGACGATCTCAAAGAAAAATTTGGCACTGGTGACGAAGTTTGTATCAGCACTATTGGGGATGCCAGTACTTCTGAAGGCGTATTTTGGGAAGTTATGAATGCAGCATGTGTGCATCAGATACCACTCGTGATGATCGTTTGGGATGACGGTTATGGTATATCTGTTCCCGTAGAGTTTCAGACCACCAAAGGTAGTATATCAAGAGCAATGGAAGGTTTTCTTAGAGATGATCAAAACAGGGGCATGGACATCTATGTAGCAAAAGCGTGGGATTATACGGAGCTCTGTGTCACTTTTGACAAAGCTATAAGTAAGACACGCAAAGATCATATGCCTTGTCTCATACATGTGCAGGAATGTACTCAGCCTCAAGGGCACTCCACATCAGGATCACACGAAAGGTATAAAAGCAAAGAAAGGCTCCGTTTTGAAAAAGACTCTGATTGCATTAAAAAATTTTCAGAATGGATTATTGACAATAATATCCTCAATGAGGATGAACTAATAAACCTTAGAGAAGAGGCCAAGAATTATACTAAACAATGCAAAAATGAAGCATGGGATCGTTCTAGAGAACCACTATTAGAAAAAAAAGAATGCATCCAATCCTTAATGGAACGTGCAATAGACAAATATCCTGATTATGAAGAACTTAAGGTTTTGTATGCAAAGTACAATAGAGAACCTGATG
>JAZGFD010000199.1:0-3278 GCA_036479115.1 Saprospiraceae bacterium
TTATAAGCTACTTCCTCTGGTCTTCCAAAGTTAGCTTGTATTAATTACTTTTCTCCTATGTCTTAAGTTCGGAGTGGGCTCATACTTTGAAAATACTGTTCTATTTAGTGTCTGAACGGAAGCTGTCAAATTTTATGAAATAGAATATTTTGGATGAGAATTTAGTTTTTTGAAATTCGGTGATGCCTGAGTATCAGAGAGCTGAAAAAATTTTAAATATTGCCAAAAGAACTATTTCTAATTTTGATGAGTTTTCGTCCAAACACTATTTATTGATAAAGGGTCACTACTACTTTCCTTGCTCCACCGTGATTCCTAAATTCGCATAGATAAATACCTTGCCAAGTGCCCAATGACAAATGATGATCAATAATAGGGATGGAAATAGAACACCCAATTATAGCTGCTTTAATATGAGCAGGCATATCATCAGAACCCTCTATAGTATGTTTTAAAAAAGGTAAGTTTTCAGGAACAATATGGTTGATTATGTTTTCAAAATCCACTCTTACAGACGGATCAGCATTTTCATTTATAGTAATAGCTGCAGATGTATGTTTAATAAAGAGATGAAAAATTCCTGATTTGGGAAGGTCTGGTAAAAGAGACAGCACCTCTCTTGTAATGAGGTGATAACCTCGAGATTTTGGTTTTAAATTAATCTGATGATGGGAGATCATAAGTTGAATTTATTTCACTTTTCCTACTTTTGGGCATTGTAATTGCCCAAAATACCTCATAATACTAACGCCAAAAGTATAGTACAAATCTCGATCACGAGCATTGCCACGTTGATTACTAGTAGTTGCTATGTCAAGATTAAGATCACTTCTATCAGAAAGCGCAACAGCAATGTCACCACGCAGTAATCGCAATCTATTCTTATCGGGGTAAGTGGAACTCACATCATCAAGATAATCAGTGAAAGTACTCCGTCCCATTATTTCTATATTAATACTCCAGTCTATATTAATATCAAATTTAATTCCAAAACCAAAATTCACGGCCATTGTAAATCGGGCATATTCCTCACCAAACCTTTGCCCTTCTGTTCCAAAATCTCTCAGCACATAAGTTTCGTCGATTCCATCTTGGTTAAAATCAAGTTTGGCTTTAGGATTAAATAATAGTCCACTGATTCCTCCAAAAAGATAAGGTGTATAAAATTCATTGTCACTACCATGTATATAAGGTAGAAAGTTAAATTCCATTTGGTGGCTTACCTCGAATAAATCATTGTAAAAACTAAGGTTTCTTGTGAGCTGGAAGGTATTGGTCGCATCACTGTCCTCCGCGCTTATTCTAATATAATTAAGTGAAAGCTTATAAGCTATTCTATCATTAAAATTGTGCCTAAAATTAACACCTCCTGCTATGGATGCATTACTCAAATTAATCCTGGGTTTTAAGTCGCCGTAATAGGTAGATACCCCTAGCCACATTCCTAATTCGGAGCCGCGTTGTCCATAAGCTAAATTGCTCATATAAGCGAGAATGATAATAAAGAATATAGAGGATTTATTCATGAGTAGTTAAAAACGCCGCAAAGCTATCATTTGTTTTAACTTGCTCTATGAACTTGAGGTCAACTAATATTAATATTTTAACGCCATACTTCACACCCTTCTGTACAGTTTGTACAAATGTCTATCATGCCTCTTTGATTAAAAACTAATTTTTTAAAAGCAAAATAATCTTTACCCTTCCAAATGTCACTGAATGATGTTTTTTTGCAAATTGTCCCCATAGGATGTGAGGCATCCTTATCAAAGCAACATGGTACTACCTTGCCATCCCATGTTATAACTGCTGAATGCCACATTTTCCAACATTCATTTTTCAATTTATATTTGAGTTTATATGTGCCATTATTTTGAATAGCATACCGGCTGTATTTTTCATTTGTCGGGATAAGAGGGTTTCCCTTTTTATAATCGTACACTTGTGCAGATTTATATTTTACTTCATTTACCCCTAATTCTTTAGCCAATTGTGCCACATTTGTAATTTGATGTTCATTGGGTTTGACCACTAAAAATTGAAAAATTATATGTGGGCTTTTACTTTTCAATTTCTTTTTCCATTTGATAATATGTTTAGTGCCCGCTATTACATTTTCTAAGTTGCCTCCCTTGCGATATTGTTGATAGGTTTTTTGAGTGGTGCCATCTATTGATATGATTAAGCGATCCAAACCAGATTCTATAGTTCTCCTGGCTACATCATCGGATAAAAAATGCCCATTGGTAGAAGTTATAGTATAAATACCCAGATCAGAAGCATATTTTACCATTTTAAGAAAGTTAGAATTGATAAATGGTTCTCCTTGAAAATAGAATATTAGATAGATCAATTTATCTTTTATATCATCAATGACAGACCGAAAAAAATCTTCTTTAAGGTTACCAGTTGGCCTTGTAAAAGATTTCAATCCACTAGGGCACTCTGGGCATCTGAGATTACATGCTGTAGTGGGCTCTATAGAAATGGTCATTGGCATAAATGGATGAGGTGCAACGGAATTCCATTTTGACCAATAAAATGACACAAGCAAACCACATGCATTTATTATCTTTCCAATTGAAAGCTTCTTTAAAAACCCAATGATATCATGGATGTACATCTATATAAATACGAATTGATACTAATTAAAGGTGAAAGAAAGTCAATAATATCCTCATCATGAAACTTTGAGTCTTTTGTAACTACTAAGGCGGCATCAATTTTGGCTAAAAAAGCTATTTTGTCGCTATACTTCGGCTCTTTCTGTCTCAAATCGAAGATGTGGGGACATCATCGAGATTCACTATTACATAAAATAAGTTGGCAATAGTATTGCTATTAATATAAAAATAGCCTGTGTCTAGCAAAAAAATAACAATTTTACCTGTCTGTTTGGCTGACAGGTCTCAAAATCGCAACCCCTTGATAAGTTACGTATATTGACATGAGCTAGATATATTGTTACTATTTAGCAGGCATCCATTTTGGCTAAAAAAACTATTTTGTCACTACAATGCTGCTATTCAAATAAAGCTGTGCCTTGTCTAGTGCTGTGTCAAAGATAAATTGACGGGTAACTTTGGCATCTTTTGAACCTGTTCTTTGTTAAAAATACTCGCCATATCTACTGCTATGACTGTGTTATTTGCCTCGTTCGGGATCAAATTATGCGCAAAGCCAACCCGTCATTTAACACTTGACAGAGCACTAGTGCTCTGTCAAGTGTTAAATGACGGGTGATTTGGAATCTTTTAAACCTGCACATCGTTGGAAAA
>JAZGFD010000200.1:0-3454 GCA_036479115.1 Saprospiraceae bacterium
TTTCCTTGCACAAAAAATTGATGCTACTGTAATCAATGCTGGGGATGGGACCCATGAACATCCCACTCAGGCACTGCTTGATAGTTATTCAATAAGAGAAAAATTTGGGAGTGTAAAAGGGCTCAACGTATGTATTATTGGAGATGTGAAGCATTCTAGAGTAGCATTGAGCAATATTTTTTGCCTAAAAAAACTAGGCGCCAAGGTTAAAGTATGTGGGCCACCTACCCTGCTGCCAAAAATGATTTCTTCTCTTGGTATTGACATTGAATATGATATTAACAAAGCTCTAGCTTGGTGTGATGTAGCTAATGTATTGCGAATACAGTTTGAGCGCCAAGAAGAGAAATTTATTCCAAGTTTACGGGAATATTCCACTTATTATGGACTCACTCTTGATCGACTTGACCGCTTGGGTAAAGAGATTACTATTATGCATCCTGGGCCAATAAATAGAGGGGTTGAAATAAGTAGTAATGTGGCTGATTCAGAACATTCCATCATTCTCGATCAAGTCGAAAATGGAGTGGCCATCAGGATGGCGGTACTTTACCTTCTCGCTGCTCAAATTCAATGATTGTAAGTATATTATAATCATCATAGAAAGGCTGAAGGCCTTTAAGTTGAATAGCTAAGGGCAACTCCATTGTTTGAGTAGCGATTGTTGTGATTTGGCGGCATTATTGGCCAGAATTGATGACAGTTTTTTTTGGTTACACAAGATAATGAGTATTTATAAAGAATTTCGAAAAATCAAGATCAAGACAGCTTCTTACCTTTCGTTAAAAAAATCAAAAAAAACTACTTCCATGTTAACCGATTCAGTATGTTTTTACGTTATACCCACGTGATTAGAGATTTTAGTTATGACAAACTATAGTGACATGACACTCAAGAGTATACGAAAAATAAATATAGAAATCCTTATCAATACGGTATATATCATCGGTTTTATAACGCACATTAATTTATGAAAAATACATTATTACCTTTTTTATTATGTCTCTTTTTTACCTCTGCCTTCAGTAAACCTGTAGTAAATATTGAGATAGAATATGAAAATTATGAAAATGATACACTCCTTGTGGCTTATCATTTTGGTGAAAAAATATTAATCTTAGATACTCTTTATGCCAAATCAAAGCACAAATTTGTACTACAAAAAGATGAAGCTCTAGAGCCAGGAATGTACTTACTTGTAGCCAAACCTAATAATACTTTCTTCCAATTTTTAATCAATGAAGAAGATCAAGAATTTAAAATAAAAACTGATTATAATAAAAAATCGAAAACTGAAATTAAAGGGTCAGAAGAAAATGAGGATTTTTACAAATACATCAAATACCTATCTGGCCAACGCAGTCAATTAGCAGAAATAGATACCCTGGTTGCACATGGGAAATACAATGATTCAGTTGGGAAAACAAAGAAAGAAAAATTGGCCAAAGAAGTAGAAATCTATCAAAAATCTCTGATTGAGAAATATCATGATTTGGTGTTATCCATAATAATAAGTGCCAATATGGCCTTTGAACTTCCTGATTTTGAAGGAACTGATAAAGACAAAGAAATACAGAAATATCAATATTATAGACAGCATTATTTGGATGGATTAGACCTAAGTAATCCAGCTACACTCCGTACACCTTTTTTACATAAAAAGGTGACCTTTTACATGGATAACTTGACACCAATTAATGCTGACTCTATTAACCAAACCATCGATTTTATTCTTAATGAAATGAAGCCTGCTGAGACTACATTTCAATACTATCTAAGTCATTTTTTAAATACTTATAGCAATTCTAAGTACATCGGGCTAGATGGCGTGTATGTGTATCTTTCTCTACAATATTATAATAAAGGCCTTGCTCCTTGGGTAAAAGAAGAGAATTTAGAAGAAATAATAAGCAATGCCAAAAGCATGGAACCTACCCTTATTGGTAAGATCGCACCTGATTTTACTACCCTTACAGAACAGGGTGATGAATTTACTTTAAGTCAATTTCAAGCGGAATATACTGTTTTGATTTTTTGGGCTCCTGATTGTGGTCATTGTACCAAGGCCATGCCATATTTAGTAGATTTTCAAGAAAAATATAAAGATGACGGCGTAAAAGTAGTATCCATTTGCAATCAAGTAGGAAAGAAATATGAAACATGTTGGACAGGGATAAAAGAAAAAAAGATGATGACCTTCCTCAATACAGGAGATCAGTACATGAAGTCAAGAGTAACGTCCAAATACTTTGTGAAATCCACTCCTTTAATACTTTTAATGGATAAAAACAAAAAGATTATTCTAAAGAAGATTCCTGCTGAAAACATAGACAATATAATGGCTAATGTATTAGAAGTAGATGCCAAGAAGAAAGAGGATCTCAAAAACAGTAAAGGATAAGACATTTCTATTTGGTGTAGAATAAGAGCTATTTCATCCGATTTTTGGGCTAAGGTTAAAAGAAGTAACAACTCCAGGTGGAGTCAATTTTGGCTAAACAAAGTTCTTTTTTCATTATTATTCGCCTATTTTTATAACAATAGCTCTGCTGTTCTGATAAGAATGAGCCTCGTTTAACAAAAAAATATGTTGTGTAATATTGATCGAAGTGATTATATAGCAGATCGTTATATTTGTATATGCTCAAGTTGAATTAATCTCACGGGTTATGATACTTCTCATTTCTAATTATCGTAAAAGCACGGTAAAGTTGCTCAGTTAAAATAATCCTACATAAATCATGCGGTAAAGTCATCTTACTCAATGACCATTTTTCATTGCTCTGATTAAGTACACTCTTGTCAAAACCATAAGCCCCTCCTATCATAATATTCAGGCATTGAATAGACATATTTTGAAATGAAGTAATCTTTTGTGACAACTGCATTGAAGTAAAAGCCTTCCCATGTTCGTCCAGACATACATTAAAAGCATCTGATTTAAGATATTTTTGAAAGAGCTTAGCTTCTTCAACTTTTTGTTTTTTTGGAGAAATAAACCTTACATCACGGAGCTGAATGATCTCAACTTTAGTGTAATGCCTAAGCCTAGAGATATACATATCTACAGCTTCTGCAGTATGTTTATATTTGGGCTTACCAATCCAAATGAAGTTAATTTTCATATCATTTCTAATAGGAGATGTATCTATTCTATTTAATACATCATAATAGTATCTAAGTTAATAAAATAACCAGAGTAAGGAGCATCCACAATACCCATATATCTTTTCCTAGAAGTTTGCCTTTCTGCCTAATTTAACCAATATTCGTGTCTTATAATAGATCATATAAATGAGAGTAGTCAAATATATATTGCCCTTAACAATGATTTGGGGTTTGGGTTGTATCGGTGATGATTTTGTAAATGACTTCGTACAGCCCCAACTCAGAATCACGAATCCCATAGATACTTTAGCCATAAATGAAACGTACCAACTAGAAGTGGTTTTTT
>JAZGFD010000201.1:0-19627 GCA_036479115.1 Saprospiraceae bacterium
TTACTTGTTTTTGAAGAACAGTGTTCATATGGTTTTTTATCAAAGGCATACACACCGCTACCATCTATGGCTATGTTGAAATATTTACCCAAAAGACGAAATTTATGCAGGGTGCGTTTGTTCAATAAATATTTGATAATATGACCACGACAAGATTCCAAAATTTCTGGATCTAATTTTTTCATCACATCATTTACAGTATCTAAATGAGGCAACTTCAATCCAAAAATGAACTTATAATTCGACCTGAATTGCGCCTCTTCTCGATCTTCATTAGTTTGGTTGCGTGAACCTTGTTTAAATAAAAACATAAAAATAGCTGCCATCATTATTTCTGAGATCTCATAGGTGGCACGTCCTCCACGATAGTCAGCAATGCCAAAAGGTCTGATTCAAATCAGGTATAAAGTGATCAATAGATTGGGATATTCTGTGTAAAAGCAAATTACGTGGAGTTTTTTGTGCGTTTTTTAATTCATTCTTAAAACTTTTGGCTCTTTTGGCTTTTCTTTTTTTTAAGTTTGTTACTCATATTAATGTTTTTGCAAATATATAAACAGCTGTAAACTATTTTTTTTATAGTTGTTTATATTTTGCTCTATATCAATGAGTTATAAATTGGCTCTGAATCGTTGTCTAGTGAAGGCTTCCGACTGTTAAGGTGTAGAATGCTTTTAATAGTAATCCAAGAATAAAATATTGCACATTATTAATTTGATTCCTCCATAAGCCAAGAGGCTTTTTTACTTGCTTGACTTTTTTGGTACCGTGTGGAAATGGTTTTGCACATCAGGTTTGGTGAGAAAATAAAGAAAGGTAAGGGCTTGAATATTTCTTCATGATTTTATCTTTGTGCAAGATATTCCAAACCTTAAAAAAATAGATATTAGCGCTGTGCAGTAGAATAACACAGAAACCAATCATCGGCTTTAGCTGTATCACAATATTCTCGGTTCTTATTAAGGAATAAAATAATCATTCTTTTCAAAATGAAAATAATCTTGGCTACTCATAACGACCATAAGGTGAAAGAGATTCAACAAATTATAAAAGGTACAGGAGTACAACTGATGTCATTAAAAGAAATAGAATGGACTGAAGAAATAGAAGAAAATGGCGATACCTTAGAGGAAAATGCTTGGATTAAAGCAGAGACAGTATGGAATAAACTAGGACTCCCAGTAATAGCCGAAGATACAGGACTGATGGTAGATTTCTTAAATGGAGCCCCGGGAGTACACACTGCTAGATACGCAGGAGATCAAAAGAATGGAAACGACAATATGCAAAAATTATTGGATCAGTTAGGCTATTCTGAAAAAAGAACAGCAAGATTTACAACAGTTATGGCCATGATTCTAGATGATCAAAGACATCAATTCACGGGAAAATGTGAAGGGAAAATTGGATATATCAAAACTGGAAACAAAGGTTTTGGTTATGATCCCATTTTTATCCCTCAGGGTTACGGTCAAAGTTTTGGTCAACTTTCAGCTAAGACGAAGCAGAAGATCAGTCATCGCAGCTTAGCTTTGGATCAACTGCTGCGATTTTTATTAAAAGCACAATAAGTGCAACCAATCAGGTAGTATCAATTTTGGTTAGAAAAGGCTCTTTTTCCACTACACATCAGCTATTTTGCTCTCAATTCGAATACGTGACAACATAATCTAGATTCGCTCAGATTTTATAAAATTGGTTGAAGAGGCCAATACCTCATTCTTCGATCATTGGTGTGTCATAATTAAAACTCAATCCACTTCAATTCGTTCCAATTTGTTAAACATAGTGTAGAAGGATATGAATCAAATCAATTATATTTGAGTCCACTTCGAAAACTCACAAAATCAAAAAAGTTACTTTTGACGAACTTTACATTTTTCTCAACTCACTGATACTCTGCATCACCGTATCTCCAAAAAATGTAAATTTCATCTAAAACGATTCTTTTTCTGAAAAATGTTAGTTTCCAGAGTAGACTCATATTTCTATTTTAAAAAACAATATGTCAAAAATCATTTCTTTTAAGGAAGGGCATGTCTTTGTTGTTACCATTAATCTGCCAAAATATAGAAATGCCATTAATGCGGAGACAGCTGATTTACTATTTGAAGCATTTTCACAATTTGAAGCAGATCCTGATCTCTATGTGGCTGTTCTTACTGGTGCAAATGGTGTATTTTGTGCAGGAGCCGACCTCAAATCAATAGCAAGTGGTAAAGGTGCTCCAGAGCTAAGCATGGATAGACAAGCTCCTTTAGGAGTGTCTAGAATGAAATTGAGCAAACCGGTTATTGCAGCGGTGGAAGGGTATGCCGTCGCAGGAGGATTGGAGCTGGCACTGTGGTGTGATATGAGAATAGCTTCGGAAAAGTCAATTTTCGGTGTGTATTGCAGACGTTTTGGCGTGCCTCTAGTAGATGGTGGTACTATAAGATTACCTCGTTTGATAGGGCACAGCAGGGCAATGGATATGATATTAACTGGTAGAGGAGTGGATAGTGAAGAAGCTTTACAAATGGGGCTTATAAATAGAGTAGTTGCAAAAGGAACGGCGTTGGAAGCGGCTATTGGATTAGCTCAAGAATTATCCAGATTACCACAAAAATGTATGCGATCAGATAGATTATCTGCAATAGAGCAATGGGATGTAGACCTCGAAAGTGCGCTGATGAATGAAACTAAAAGAGGACTAGAAGTAATCTCTAGTGGAGAAGCTCTGGATGGAGCCAAAAGATTTATCAAACGTCAATATTGATCATTATCCTATACTTTTTCTTAATCTTACAATGAAGTTGTTATAAAAGGCTCATGGTTAAGTGTATGCTCATTTTATTCTGCATGCACGGACTATTACAACATATTATGAAGTACGTTTTTTAACAGTCACTTTTATAATTATAGCTTCAAATAAAATAAGTGGTAACTACTCTCAGGTGGGCGCTTTATCTGGTAAAACTTGTTTTTTTTACCAGATAAAGTTCATTTTTTATGGCGTAGCAAAGATATAGCGAAAAAAATAACAGGTATGGTAGAAAAAGAATTTTTTTTACACAAAATTGACTCCACCTGAATAGTGGTGAAAAGTCATCTTTAAATAAAATGTAATTATTGTAATGAATACAGTCGATTTTCTAAGTATTGGCCATTGTTGCCACGATAAAACGGAGAATGGTTTAATCTTAGGTGGCTCCGTCTCTTATTCTTCTATTATCGCTGCGGAATTAGGCCGTGAGGTTAGCTTAATAAGCAGTGTAGGTGATGATTTTTTATTTCACAATGTTTTTAAAAATAAAAGCATTCAATTTTACAACGTTCCTGCTAAAGAGACAACTGTTTTCGAAAACGTGTATAATAATAATAGTCGGATTCAATATATACATTCACGAGCTAATACAATCACTAAATATGATATTCCGCCATCGTTACTTGATGTGCCAGTAGTTCTCATTGGTTCAATATCACGAGAAATAGATTTTGATCTGGTGTCTTGTTTTACAAAGTCCTTGAAAGGTGCAATAATTCAAGGAGAAATGCGGACATGGGATGAGTCAGGACTCATCAGCTCGGCACCCATGGATTGGGAGTTGCTGCGAGACTTGGACTTGGTATTCATAAGTGATGATGATATGATGGGAATGGAAGATTTTCTACCAAATATAATAAGCAGAGTAAATCAGGTCATACTTACCCATGCTGAGAACGGCGCTACAATTTACAAAGATGGAAAAGAGTACTTTTTCCCATCGTACAAAGTCAATCCCATTGATTCTACTGGTGCTGGAGATGCTTATAGCACTGCCTACTTAATCAAATATGCCGAAACTAAAAATGTACAAATCTCCGCAGTATTTGCGCATTGTGCAGCTTCTATTATAATTGAAGATGTTGGTTTAGAAAATGTAGAAGCACTCATGAATATAGAAGAACGTGTAGAAGATTATTTGAAACGTTTTCCTAATAAAGAGGAGTAGATGCTATTTTATAATCACTTCTGCTAAATATACCGCTTTCGCGCAAAAGTGGTAAGTTCTCAATATCTTGTGTAACCAGAAAGATTTGTCATCATTTTTGGTCAAAAATACCGCCAAATCACAACAATCTTTACTCTACCAAAGACGCTGTACTTGGTTATTCAGCTTAAAGGCCTTCAGCCTTTCTATGATGATTACAACATTAAGTACTTACCAAAAGTGATACAAAATGCCAATCTTTAGTTACACAGGATAGTGGTTGAATCGCAATTAATTTATACGATAATGTCTAGTTGTGTTTATTTATCAGTACTTTTCCAATGATAAACATTGAGACAACTCTGAAAACAGATAATTTTCACAAAATGAATTATTTTTGACGATATTATCATTTTATGATATTTGTTTATGCCTGATTATCAACAGATTGAATAAGAAAAAAAGATCATTAAAAGAAACATTTTAGATTTTTTATCTTATCGGAGTGGGCTCAACATTATAACACTTCACAAAACTTGACGAATATGTTTAATTGGATTGCAATAGCTGTGGCGGCTTTAATTCCAACCATTATGGGATATATATGGTATGGACCTGTAATGGGTCAACATTGGATGGCCTCCACTGGAAAGAGCGAAGAATGGTATAAAGAACAAGGAAATATGCCAATGATTATGGGGATTTCCCTTGTTTTGGCATTTATGTTGTCATTAGCTCTGGATGTGCTTATTCAAACCACCCATGGCAACCAATTCATGGCTCAATGTAGTGAGATAGTTGGTACTCACAATACTTTTGGTCACGGTGCTATGCATGGAGCAATGTATGTCGCATTTTTGGTAATTCCATTTTTTGTAATTAATGGGATGTTTGAAAGACGAGGCCCTAAGAATTACTGGATACACATAACGTATTGGATAATTACATGTGCAATAATGGGCGGTATTTTAGGAATACTAAGATAAGGCTTAAAAAGAAAGGTGACAGCTTTTCAAGTTGTCAACTTTGAGGCCACCCTGAAAACAGATAATTTTTACAAAATGAATTATTTTAGATGATATTATCATTTTTCGTTATTTGTTGATGCCTGAGTATCAATAGATTGAAGAAACATTTTAAATTTTTTATGTTTTCGGGGTGGGCTTAACTTTTCATTTTTACCATTTTCTCTATCATTTTGCAAAATGATTTTCTTCTATCTTCTGATTTTGGTCAATTTTAATATTAAAATTCCCATTGTAACTCCACATCAGTTATCCATCTCGGCTAAAAAGCCATGTTATTACCATGCTTCGGTAATTTTTCATTTCAATAGCTTTGTGATTCACACAAAAATAAAACGTTTATCCTCTGGCAAAAGCATTGTCTCGTAAAAAACATTAACCTACTTGTTTTGCAGACAAGGCTCAACAAGTTTCACTCCAACTGAAACTTTTAATTTATTGGAATCGAAATCTCTAGCCCTTGTATAGAACACTCAGCGTCTGACAATTGTTTTCAAAAAAATAAGCCCTCGAATGTTGTGTTTCGAGGGCTTCAGGTTCAATTTGAAAACCGTTATAGCAAGCTTTTTAAGACTGTTATCATAAGTCCTCATTATCTTGTGTAACCGGAAAAACTTGTTATCAATTTTGGTCAAAAATACTACCAAATTTTCGCTACCCAACCAAGGGCGTTGCCCTTGAATATGCAGCCTAATGACATTCAGCCTTTCACTGATGATTACAATATTGAGTACTTACAATATATCTAAGCGACTTTCTTCTTCTTGATTACTTTGAGCATTTGTTCTCTTTTAAGCATTTTTACTCTAGCGCTTAAGAACTGTTTAGGTCTAACTCCACTAGTAAATGGATTGTGACTTGTTACAAAATTTGACATGTTAACGATTTTAGTTGTTATAAAATAAAATATTGAATATTTCATTCAGAGCTCAAATAAACTCGAAATTTTGTTTAAATGTTGCGTACTAAACAAATTATATTCTGTTTATTAAACTATAAATATTCACTAATAGTTGCATGTCTTGCACTATAACTCGACAAATCAAGGAAGAATGATGACTGATACTTGAATAATTTAGACTTTAGTGTCTGGAGATTAGAAGTGAGAGTGAAAAAAGGAAAATGAAGGTGATGGTATGAATTACCACCACCTTCTTAAATTTCATACTTGCCATCTAAGAAAGGATACCTTTAGCAGCTCTATTGCGAGCAAAGAAATACAAGAATGTTGCGATACCAAGAATTACAAGAGGTAATATTATTGCACTTGGCCCCATAACATCCATAGCATTGGTCATAAAAATAGTATGCATGGTTTGCACCACTACACCAACTACAGAAAGAAGTAAGACTGGAACAGCCCAAGATTTCCTCAATACTAATCCCAATGATCCTAAAAATCCTGTCAAAGTTGCTACTCCATAAGCTGATTTTTTCCACATAGGAAAATTCTCATAAAGGCTCCTCTGACCTGCTTCCATAGCAGCTAAGGTTTCGGGTGTCATTGTCATATCCGTATAGAATGCGTAGAGTCCCATTAGATTCCATATAATTGCAACGGAGGCAATTATCCAATACAAAGTAGACACATTTGTTTTTTTATCCATAATTCTAATTTTTATAGTTTCTAATATATTAGAATTCTGAAGAAATAAGGTTTTTTTACCTAAAAAGGGGTAAATGAATCTTTGAAACCTTAAGACTACTCTGGAAACTAACATCTTTCATAAAGAGAATTGTTTTGGATGAAATTTGCATTTTTAGAGATTCGGTGATGCCTAAGTTTCCGCGAATTGAGAAAAATGTAAAATTTCTTTTTCCACGGCTCATTCGCTATTTTTATTACCATGGTAATGTGGCAATGTGGTAATGATAAAAATGGTTTTGATTAGAAAGATGGTAAATACTCAATAGCTTGTTTAACAAAAAATATTTGTCATCATTTTTGATCCAAAATACCGCCAAATCACAACATTCACTATTCAACCAAGAGCGTTGCCCTTGGTTATTTAGCTTAAAGGCCTTCAGCCTTTCTGTGATAAATACAAGGTTAAGTACTTACGCGAGATGACACTTACTTTTATGTTCTAGCGTGTAATTTAGATAGTTACTCGTAGATTTATTTAGAACTTAATAGAGTTTTGTATTTGTCTAAATGAAAGACTATATTTGCGTCCCCGTAAAGATGGGTATAGTCTTTTATTGGCTAGCAAAAGAAAAAATATCGCGGTGTGGAGCAGTTGGTAGCTCGTTGGGCTCATAACCCAAAGGTCGCAGGTTCAAGTCCTGCCGCCGCTACTAAAACCCTTGTTAATCTCATGATTTTCAAGGGTTTTCTATTTTTACCCATATTCAAACGGAAGCATTTTAGTTCGCCCAACTTGGCTCATTTGGAAAAGATTAACTCTTATTCAGCTTGTTATAAAAAAAGTATTTTACTACAAAATTGTGTAATCCTCAATTCTTTGTATATCAAAGTCATCAGTATAAAAACGATTGGAAAATAAATATTCGGCACTTCTCCTAAATATCAGCCTCGATCTTCACCAATAGATTAATTTGATCTCGGATATCTCATTGCGTCTATTCCTAATTTGACAGCTTTGATCGCGTAAAAATGAATTGATTAAAAGAATGTCGATTTATATGGTTTGCCGACTTCGGAGAAGTCGTAAATTTTTCAAGTCACGTATGGTTTTTAATGAAAAAGTAATGCTTAATTTAAGCAACTAAAAACTTCTTATAATCGTAACTACTCAGGTGGTGTGCTTTTGAGGCCTATCAGCAAACAGGCAGGTGAAAACTGCTATTTTATTGCTATACACAGGCTATTTTTGTATTAATGGCAACGTTATTACTAATTTATTTTATGTGTGTTAGTAAATCTCGATTATGTTGCCACATCTTCGATTAGAGATATAAATTGCCGAAGTATAGGGGTAAAAGAACTTTTTTTTACTAAAATTGATGCCATCTTAGTAGTTACCTATAATCAACACAAATAATATGGCATTCCAATTTCTTTCATTTCTTGTCTTCACTGGGTTTGTAGCAGCATATGCGACCTGGAGGTTGAGAAAAGATAAAATTAATACTCAAGATGGATATTTTTTGGGAGGAAGGAGCCTAACAGGTGTAGTCATAGCTGGATCAATGCTGCTCACTAATATATCTACAGAACACCTCATAGGGATGAATGGAGCATCATACCGAAATGGGGCAATCATCGTAGCATGGGAGGTCACTTCAGCCATTGCCATTGTGATAGCGGCATTTTACTTTGTCCCTCGGTATCTACAAATGGGACTCACTACTATACCCGAGTTTTTGGAAAAAAGATTTGATGGATTTACCCGAACCATAGTCGCCATGTTGCTTATTGTTTCATTGGTACTCACTTTATTGCCTATAGTGCTTTACACAGGAGCACTTAATATAGAAAGTCTTTTTGAGGTGTCTGATCTTATAGGAGTAAGTAAATCACAAGGTATCTGGATTACAGTGCTTATTGTGGGAATATTAGGCGCTTTCTACGCAATTTTTGGAGGTCTAAAAATGGTAGCCTATACAGATACCATTAATGGGTATGGGTTGCTTATTGCAGGGTTATTGATACCTATTATAGCTTTAATATCGATAGGAGAAGGAAACATTATAGCTGGCATTGTTGCTGTTTTTGAACATGCTCCTGAAAAATTTAAAGTTATAAGTAGCGAACCCTCAGTAGGCTCGGGTTCCAGAGAAGCAATTTTACCCTTTAGTGTTCTTTTTACTGGCTTAGTAGTAAATCAACTGTATTTCTGGACAATGCATCAATCCATTATTCAAAGAGTACTTGGGGCAGTATCCTTAAAAGAAGCACAAAAAGGTTTGCTTCTTACTGGTGCTTTTAAGTTGTTAATGCCGATTATCATTGTGCTGCCAGGCATCATAGGCTTCTATTATTTTGGTGATAGTCTTTATGATAATCAAGACGAGATATATCCTCAATTGGTTAAAAAAGTTCTTCCCTTTTGGATGACTGGCTTTTTTATTGCCGTTGTAATGGGAGCTGTGCTGAGCACCTTCAATAGCGCTCTCAATTCTGCTGCTACATTATTTAGTCTTGGCATTTATAAACGGTATTTTAACCCAGAAGCCACAGAAAAAGGCATTGTTAGAAACGGCAGATTAGTATCATTCATTTTAGCAGTTTTTGCAATAGGTATAGCGCCATTTGTTGCTAATGCCCCCAATGGACTTTACCAATTATTGCAAGAATTAAATGGCATATTCTTCATCCCTATGGCAACAGTAATTCTCGCAGGGTTTTTCTTTCCAAAAGTTTCTGCAACAGGAGCTAAAGCAGGATTGTTGTTTGGATTGTGTTTTTATATAATCATGAATTTTATTATCAAAGTAGACATGCATTTTGTACACATTTGGGGATTAGAGTTTGTGCTCAATGTCATTGTCATGCACTGGGTTTCAATGGTTTATACTCGAAAGAATAACTTTATTATCAAAGAAACAAATAAAGTGCCCAGCACCCCATGGAAGTATACAAAACCAGTGGGCTATGTCCTGATATTCCTGACCATACTGCTGTATATTCTATTGGGCGATGTAGGGTGACCTAGTGCTCTGTCAAGGATAAATTGATGGGTAACTTTGGCATCTTTTGAACCTGCTCTTTGTTAAAAATACTCGCCATATCTAATGATATGACTGCGTTTTTTGCCTCGTTCAGGATCAAATTATGCGCAAAGCCAACCCGTCATTTAACACTTGACAGAGCACTAGTAACTTTTGTGACTACTCAGGTGGACGCTTTGAGGCCTGTCTGGTAAGTAGTGTTTGAACGAAAACTTTTCAAAATTAGGAATAGTTCTTTTGACGATATTTTAATTTTTTTCAACTCGCTGATACTCAGGCATCACCGAATATCAAAAAAACTAAATTCTCATCCAAAATATTCTATTTCATAAAATTCGACAGTTTCCGTTCAGGCACTAAGTCTTCAATATAATGTGTAACTAGAAAGGTTTGTCATCATTTTTGGTCAAAAATGTCGTTAAATCATAACAGTCGTTACTCTGCCAAGGGCGTTGCCGTTGGCTGTTCAGCTTGAAGGCCTTCAGCCTTTTCTATGATCATTACAATTAAGCCTACTGATTTTGTGATATTCTGCAAAAAATCTCTAGGTCTCTTGGCGAAAACGACAAACTGAATTGTGTCCAGGTGCGGATGTGTTAAAAATGGTTGTCTTTTATTCTTAAGTTTGAAGAATTAAAGTAGACCCATATCATCAAAAGTATTCATTACTTTTCTCACATGAGAGGCTGATTCATTGAGTAAGGCTTTTTCGTAAGTATTGAGGTCAATCTCTATTACTCTACCAATACCATTTTCATTCAATTGTACTGGCACTCCAAGATATACATCATCCATACCGTATTCTCCTTCTAGTTTGACACAACAAGGAAATATTCTATTGTCATTTTTTACTATAGATTCTACCATTTGGGCCGCTGCTGCCCCAGGAGCATACCAAGCTGAAGTCCTCATAAGTCCTACTAACTCGCCTCCTCCTTTCTTTGTTCGTTCTACTATAGCGTCAAGAGTAGCAGCATCGATCATATCCAATACAGGGATGCCGGCTACTGTAGTATAACGCGGTAATGGAACCATAGTATCACCATGCCCTCCCATAAGAACGGCTTGGATGTCTTTTGGAGACACATTGAGTTCTGTAGCTAGGAATGCTCTGTACCTAGCAGTATCTAAGATACCTGCCATGCCAAAAACTTTGTTTCTTGATCTTCCAGAGCTTGCATGAGCAGCATATGTCATCACATCAAGTGGATTAGAGACAATGATGATAATAGGGTCTTCTGATTCGGCGAGGATTGCACTTGTTACAGAGGTCACAATCTTCGCATTTGTAGAGATAAGATCATCCCTACTCATTCCTGGTTTGCGAGGTATGCCAGCCGTTATAACCACCACATCTGATCCGGCTGTATCTTTGTAATCATCAGTACCTTTTAAACTTGTACTGTAGTAGTCAATAGGGGCTTGCTGCCAAGAATCTAATGCTTTACCACGTGCAAAATCTCTTCTAAGGTCTAATAAAACGATTTCGTTTACGATGTCTTTATGTGCCAAAACATTGGCTACAGTAGATCCAACATTTCCTGCTCCTACTACAGTTACTTTCATAATTTTATATTTTTTATTAATGGTCACATTTGTAAATCAGCCACGAAAATAATAGAACTATATAACATAATCTTAAATTATTGAAATTCAAGTCTTAAATACTTTTCATTGTATGATTTAAAGCTATTTTTGCAAAGCTATTTGATTAAAATGCATTTTTTGTAACTACTCAGGTAGTGTCAATTTTGGCTCAAAAGCACACCATCTGAGTATTTGCCATTTTTTATCTTCAAAGAAATAGAAAAAGAACATATGAATTTACACGAGTATCAAGGAAAAGAGATATTGACATCATTCGGGGTGAAAATACAAAGAGGCTATGTTGCGGAATCAAAAGAAGAAGCACTGACACTATTTAAAAAATTACAGGAAGAGACAGGTACTGAGATAGCAGTAATAAAAGCACAAATACACGCAGGAGGGCGTGGAAAAGGTGGTGGTGTAAAATTAGCCAAAAACATGACAGAAGTGGAAGAGATAAGTGGACAGATCATAGGAATGATGCTCAAAACGCCACAAACACCTGGGGGATTAAATGGGCCAGGAAAATTAGTAAATAAAGTATTGATAGCTGAAGACTCGTATGCTCCTGATTTTGATAAGTGCAAAGAGTTTTATGTGTCAATTATGTTGGATAGAGAAAAGAAATGTAATGTAATTATATACAGTACAGAAGGCGGAATGAATATAGAAGAAGTAGCAGAAGTCACTCCTCATCTAGTGCACAAAGAATGGATTGATCCAGAATTAGGAATACAAAGTTTTCAATTGAGAAAAATTGCTTTTAATCTCGGGCTTAGTGGTGCTGCGTTCAAAGACATGACAAAATTCATGAATAAACTTTACACTGCCTTTGTCAAATCTGATGCGAGTCTTATTGAGATAAACCCTTGCCTTGTAGACTGTAATGATGAGATAGTGGCTGTGGATACCAAATTTAGCGTAGATGAAAATGCACTATTCAGGCATCCTGATATTGAGGCAATGCGTGACAAATCAGAAGAAGACCCTACAGATGTAGAAGCCAAAGAATATGGGTTAAATTTTGTAAAATTGGATGGCAATGTTGGGTGTATGGTAAATGGCGCTGGGCTGGCCATGGCAACTATGGATATCATTAAATTATCCGGAGGATCACCCGCTAATTTTTTGGATGTAGGAGGTACTGCAGATGCAGAAAGGGTAGAAAATGCCTTTAAAATTATCCTTAAAGACTCTAATGTAAAAGCGATCTTAATCAATATTTTTGGAGGTATTGTAAGATGTGATCGAGTGGCAAATGGTGTCGTAGATGCTTACAAAAATATGGGTAACATTAATGTACCAATCATAGTAAGGCTACAAGGAACAAATGCAGAAATGGCCAAAGAAATAATAGACAATAGTGGTTTAGAAGTTAAATCAGCAATACTGCTCCAAGAGGCAGCTGATCTTGTCAAAGAAGTGATAAATGGAGATGCAAAAACAGCTGATGAAATAAAAAATATGCTAGAAACAGAGCTAGTAGATTATGCCAATTCACTGGGATTAGAAGCTACAGTAAATGACTTGAAAGCTCATACTCTACAAAAAGTTTTTAATCATCTTGGCATTAAATAATAAGTAACTACTGCGACGGTTTGCTGTTGCATAAAAAAGAATCTTTTTTTGTCAAATTTGATGCCGCCTGAATAGTTACAATGACAAGGCAGCATTTTCATATGTGGCCTTTTCTTACGTTTACACAATTGTGAGAGCACGTCTATTTGTGCTGCCGTATATTCGTTATGACAAAATTTTTCATAATAGATGTCTGCGCGAAAGCAACCGAAATGACAAAATAAAATATATTTACTTCGAGATAAAAAACGACACCTTGAAATCCACTTACTTTATACTACAAAGAGAAAGAGAATGGATTTATATCATCAAAAAATATAAGTATGGAAACCCATTCTCTATTCGAATTGAATGAATACATTAGACGGGTAGTTGCTCTCAATTTTAGAGAACCCATATGGATAAAAGCCGAAGCCAATCAAATTAATAAAAGTAGAAACAACTTCTACTTTGATCTTGTAGAAAAAGAAAAGGGGAAAGACAATATCATTGCCAAAGCCTCAGGAGTGCTTTGGGCTAAAAACTATTTTTTTCTTAAAAAGAAACTTGGTGATGTCTTAGATCAAATTCTCATGGATGGCACTGAAATATTAATTAAAGTCAAAGTTGATTTTAATGAACGGTATGGCTTCAAACTTCAAATAGAAGACATTGATCCAGCTTATACTTTCGGGCAGACGGAGATACGAAGGCAAGAGATAATCGAGCAGATTAAGAAAAATGGACTTTTAAAGTTGAATCTACAGCATCTACTTCCCAAAGTGATAAAAAGAATAGCTGTATTGTCTTCTGAAACTGCTGCCGGTTATCAAGATTTTAAACAACAGTTAGTTCATAATAGCTATGGATACCGCTTTGATATAAAACTCTATTCCATACCGGTACAGGGTGCATTGTTAGAAAGCAAATTACTCCACACTATTGATGAGATAAATGCTAACTCAGCTCGATATGACGCTCTTGTAATAGTGCGAGGAGGCGGGTCAAGATTAGATTTGTCATGGTTTGACACTTACAAGATTGCGGAAAAAATTGCTCACGCATCACTACCTGTTTTTACAGGAATAGGCCATGATATTGATACTTCTATCGCTGATATGGTTGCTCATACTTCAATTAAAACACCTACAGCAGCTGCTGATTTTTTAATAGAATACAATACAAGATTTGAGGCTGAAGTCATTGACATTTGTAATCAAATACTCGCTTATAGCCAAGATAGAATACTTGAAGCAAATATGAATATTGAAAGATTATCCACACACATCACTTCTTTAGCCAGTCAAACTTTTACCGCTCAGCAAATACTCTTGGATAATAACTATAGGAATATCTTATCTCTTGTAGAGGTGAAAATTAAAAATGAATTAAAAGACTTGGTGTCTAAAGAGTTATTGGTGCAAAATTTAGAACCAATGAATGTGATAAATCGAGGATATGCTGTAGTATACAAAGGAAAAAAATCTATACACTCAACGAAAGAATTAAAAAAAGGAGACCAATTTTCAGTTCACATGGCTGATGGTAAAATGCTCGCTAAAAAAATAGACTTATAGATATGGCAATAAAAAAAATGACTTATGACGCTGCTTTTGAAGAATTAGAGAAGATTCTAGAAGACATCCAAAGTGACAATATTTCTATTGATCATTTGGCTAGTAAAGTAAAAAGGTCTAAGGAATTACTCTCTTTTTGTAAAGAAAGCTTGAGAAAATATCAAGGAGATATTGTTAAAATTAATGAAAGTTAAAACGTAATGGCCTTGACAAATAGAGTCTGAATGAAAACTCATTAAAATAGTAAATTTTTCTTCAGAAGATCTTTTTATTTGTCTCAACTCGCTGATGCTATGTCCATTTCAGTTTGTCGCAGTTGGCAAAGAAGTCAGCGAATTTTTATCTTAAAATAGTGGATTTACGAGCTTCCTGACAAAGGTCACTTTGACTCTTGTGACATTATAAATTACGTCCTTGATGTTCAGGTATTAGTGAATTTTAAAAAAATATAACTACTCAAGTGAAGCCAAATTTGGGTGAAAAAGGTTCAATTTTATAGCATATTTCAGCTATTATTTATCGCTATAAATTTCAACACCTCTAACAATGAATTTTATCTGGTAAAAAAACAACAATGTTTTGCTTCAAAAGCGCCCATCTGTGGTTAAAAAAATAAGGTTATTTATTAAAATCATTTTATAAAAATCGTAAGTTTTCATTCAGTTACTAGTGATTAAAGGGCAAAGTATCATATCCCTTAAACTTGATCTTTTTCCTATGCGTTTTTTGTGGTAGAGTGTCATTTTACATCGGCATAACTCTAGTTTTTCAAATATTGATCAGAAGAAAATTATCTGCCATAAAGGGGTACTAATCTTCATTGCTCAAGCACAAGTTTAAGAAAAATAATAATTTAATCTATCGTTGCTTTTCTCTCAAAGGCAAGAGTACTGTATCAACGAAATATTGATAGGTGACTTTGGAATAATTTAAGATTTCAGTGAATTTTTAGCAACGAAGCTATCCCCTTTGACCTTGACTTATCCAGGTAAAGGCTTCAGTCTTTGAGGCACCCATTTTTTAAGGAATGAAAAATTAAGGCGAATATCTTTCAACGCTAAATAGGTTACTATGGTAGCAAAAGGAAGCAACACCAAGAATGGCAACCATGCCCCTAATGTACCTGACAACGTTGAGCTATAAACCAGCCTTTCTCCTAATATAATTAATATCACAAAAGACATATAGAATCCTATGGCCACAAGCATAGGATATCCAAAACCTCCTTTTCTCACAATAGCTCCCATTGGCCCGCCAATGAAAAGAAGTAGTATACACACAAAAGCCCAACAATACTGCTGGTGCAGTCGCATAAGATACTTTTGCTTTGTCTTATTAAGACTTACACTTTGTATATAATTATTCCAACTTCTAGTCTTCAGAGAGCTATTCTTCGTTTTGGCGCCATTAATGATGAGCTCTTTTGCCTTTTGGGGTACAATTTCTAAAATGGTCGTGGAATAATTTCCAATCCTAAGAAAAGACATTACAGCCGACATTACATTTTCTTTGGCCGTATCTCTTTTTGCGTGAGCACTAATCTTGGGCATTGCTGGCCTATTAGTAGGATTATATTTCACAAAATCTTTGCCCAAGATATTTTTAAACTCTTTTTTTTTGGGGATACTAACTTTTGGTAAAATGATAAGATCAGAGAAATCATATAAATTATCACTTACTCTTTTTTCTAATTGTGCTTCCAAAGTATCTACTTGATCAATAATCTCCCAAGAATTTAGCATGTCAAATTTCTTGCGTTCTAGATTAATATTAGACATGTCTTTGAAGATGTCTTTGAGTTCGAATACTTTTCTGTATTTCGAAAATGTAGCACGGTTTAAAGGGAGTACCCTATCCGGCTTTGTAATATAATTTGCTTCACTATTGTGCAAGGGAGATTCTTGGTATTGCTGCCCTTGATATAGATCCATTATCATATATTTGCCGTCCTCACTTATTCTCATTGATGCCCTTTTTGCACTCATTACATCCATAAGACTCTTATCTCTTTGATTGGTATAATATATCAGAACTTTTTGGAGGTTAATGCCATCCTTTTCTTTTTTATCTACATATATTGCGTGATTAGAAAAATCCAAGTTAAAAACTTTTTCTTCCAAAGAAAATGTGATTTTGGAAAGTCTCATGTTGTTGAATTTCTTCAAAAAGGCTTTTGATGCCAAAGGTTTAAAGTAATTCGATGAAGATATTGATAACCCTGCTGTTGCGAAAGCCACTACCAAGGCTGGCCTGAATATTCTTACTAATGACTGCCCCGCTGATTTTAGGCTCGACAGCTCAAAATGCTCAGCCATATCACCGTATACCATCACGCTAGAAAGAAGCACCGTGAGAGGCAATGACATTGGAATAATTGTTACTCCAAAAAGAGCAATTAATTCTAAATAATCAGTCATTGCAAATCCTCTGCCGAGGAGGTCATCGATCCATTTCCACATAAATTGCATGATCAGTACAAACTCCACTATGAAGAATGATACGATGTAAGGCCCCACAAAACCCTTAAGAATAAGGCTATCTGATTTTTTTAATAGCATTTAATCGAAATAAAGTATAAAACTAGACGAACTTTTGTAACATTTACATTATTGTTAACGTCAAGTGAAAGAATAGTGTATGAATATGCTAGATGCTATTTCGGTACAGTTGAAAAATAAGTTATTTCGTTATGCCTTGCGTATTGTCCAAAATCGCATGGAAGCTGAAGATATAGTTCAGGAAGTAATGGTGAAAGTTTGGAAAAAAAATGATGAGCTTAAAGCTATAGGAAATTTTGAAGCATGGTGTATGACTGTCACAAGAAACCTTGCTTTGGATAAGCTTAGAAAAGTTAAGAAAACTCTTGAGCCTGTGGAACATCATATTCAGATTAAGGATAAAGAACTGAATCCGTACCAAAAGACGAGGCAGAAGGAGATTTATGATATTATTCAAATGACAATGAACAAGCTGTCAGACGATCAAAAACAAGTTATTCATCTCAGAGATATAGAAGGATATACTTATAAAGAAATAGCTCAAATTACGGAATTTAGTATTGATAAAATAAAAGTTTATCTGCACAGAGCTAGAATTAATTTGCGAAAAGCTTTAATGATATATAGACATGAATTGGAAGGGTAACATAAAGGAACTCCAAGAAAAATTTTGGAATGGAGAGACCTCTTTAGAAGAAGAAAAGATACTCCGCTCATATCATGCTGAGAATGCATCAGAGGACATATTGGCTCATTATCTGAAATATACAAAAGATCAATCGGCCATTATTTACACTCCAAAGAACAAAGCCAATGTGGTAAGAATGACCAGGAGGAAAATTATTTCAATTGCGGCTTCTGTTGCAATATTAGTATCTGCCTTCTTTCTATTTGATAATAATAGTAAACCTTCAAATATATATGTGGCCAGTTCACCAGAGGAAGCTTTGCTTATTACACAGAATGCATTTGCTTTTATTAATAGCAAAGTGAATCACACTAACAACCTGGTTATCAGTAATTTAAGTGAATACAATAAAGTTAATTTTTTTAATTAAATAAACAAATAAAACATTATCATGAAAAAAGTCATTTTTGGAATTATTGGATTATTCCTCTTCACAACAGTTTTTTCCCAAAATTCAGATTTGAATAAATTTTTTAGTAGTCTTGAAGACTCCAAAGAATATGCTGTTGTAAAAGTCAATAAAGAGATGTTTCAGCTCATTGCAGCCATGGGAGGAAGCGGTGATTCTCAAGAAATAAAAGACCTCGTAAAGGATCTCAATGAGATTACTATTTTAATCAATAAAGATGGTGGAGAAACGGAATACTCTAAATTCCAATCTTTGGTTAGCAGAACTAAATTAACTTCATATATGTCGTTTAAAGATGAAGGCAATACTGTGAACCTATATTCTGGAGGAACCACATCTGACGGAAAACTCAAAGGCATTGTACTTTCTGTTAGAGACAAAAACGAGACGATATTTATCAATGTAGATGGACTTGTAGATTTGGCTGCTTTGGGCAAAGTTACTAAGAATATGAATATTGATATAGATGGATTAGAATATCTAAAAGATATAGATAAAAAGGGGGGAAAGCATTGATCTTAACTTCTATTTTATTAGTGCTGAATCAAGTGTTAAATAAAAGGTTGAATTTGAGAACAAAATCCTCAGTCACCTATTAACTTTATTCTTGACGGAGTACCAAAATACAAATTTTCTAAAAATTGTTCAGTAATCACAAATTACTGGACAATTTTATTTTAGTTCAAATCAGCTTTATAGATTCGTATTCCTTATCATTTTGACGTTACACAAATCATTATTTCAAAAACATTTTGACGTAACTACAAGAGCTGTGCTTTTGAGATGAAAAATTACTATTTTATTAACTCAGGTGGAGTCCATTTTGGATAAAAGAAGTTTTTTTTCTGCCATATTTCAGCAATTTTTATATTCATCGTAAGACTTTTGTGTCCGAAATAATCAGAGTATAGCGGTATTAGGGGTTTTTAGCCAAAATTGATGTCACCTAGGTCGATACCATTTAACTACATGTTAAAAATATATTGACAAATGCAATGAGAGTAATCTCAAGAATTACTAATTGCACATATTTCAGTAGAATGTCTGCAATATCAATTTATTAAATATCTTCACTTCTTTATTAAAATATAACACACTTGATAACTCTTGTACTTGTAGGTATTACCGCTCTCCTGTCCTATTTGGCGTGGAAGAACCCAGAATATTATAATAAAGGGGTGCATTATCCATATAGAGAATTTAAGTATAATGAAAGGTGGAGGTCTATCACTGGAGGCTTTTTACATGCCAATCCGACACACCTCATGGTTAATATGTATATGCTGTACATGTTTGGCAGTATGGTGGAAAACTTCTATGTAGACATGAGAGGTGAGACTGGTAGGCTTCTCTATTTGGGCATGTACTTGAGCACGATTATTATCGCCAATCTTCTTACTGGAATAAGCAGAAAAAATGACCCGAGCTATAGAAGTGTAGGAGCATCAGGAGCTACCTCAGGTATACTTTTTATTTATATTCTAGAAGCCCCTTGGGCAATGTTTATTTTCCCTCCTCTTCCTGCTATTATTCTTGCTATAGGTTATTTGGTTTATTCCAGTTGGGCCGCTAAAAATAAAAACGACAACACTGACCATATGGCACATTATTATGGAGCGATATGGGGAGTAGTGTTCACACTTGTATTTTTCCCTAATACGCTCAGTGAGTTTTGGCACAAACTGATTAATGATTTTC
>JAZGFD010000202.1:0-5995 GCA_036479115.1 Saprospiraceae bacterium
CTAATATTGTGGAGATAACATCAGCGTGCATTCCTGCCCTTGGAGGATCAGTAATAAGCACATCAGGAGCTCCATATTTTTCTTTATATTCTAATGATAGCGTATCCCTAACATCACCTACTAAGAAATTACAATTGGTTATATTATTGATTGTACTGTTGTGATTGGCATCATCTATTGCTTCTGGTATTTGCTCTATTCCTACTACCATTTTACAAAATTTAGCTGCATACAATGCAATGGTGCCTGTACCTGTATATAGGTCGTAAAGAATGTCATCTGCACTTAATTCTGCGTAATCAATGGCAATTTGATACAAATTAACAGCTTGGGTGCTATTGGTTTGAAAAAAAGACTTTGGGCCAATGTAGCATTTTATATGACCCAAATTTTCAATAATTCCTTTTTCTCCTTTGTAGTGAATGGCTACTTGATCATGTACACTATCATTTTTCTTTTCATTAATCATATAATACCATGAGGTAATATCTGTAAAAGTTGTTGAGAGATCAATCATTATTTCTTGTATCTGATCCTTTTTTTCTCCGAAAACCACTGTTACCATCCACTGTCCTGTAGTGGTGTTTCTAATGGTCAAATTACGCAGCAGTCCATGATTATTCCTGATGTCGTAAAATGTGTATCCTTTTTCTAGTGCCTTGTCTCTAAGGTGATTTCGTACTTTGTTACTCAAGTCTTCTTGTAAATGGCACTGTTCTATTTCTACTACTTTGTCAAAAGCCCCTGCTTTGTGAAAACCTACGGCATTTCTGGCTTCTATGACCTCCTCGCTGCTAATTTCCTCTTCTGTAAGCCATCTTTTATTTGAAAAGGCATATTCTAACTTGTTGCGATAGTATCTTGTTTTTTTACCTTTCAATATGGATTCTACCTTGCCCTCATCGTCATCTGCTATCCGTCTAATGGCTGCTTTTACAGCATTTTCTTTGAGTTCGGCCTGTTTTTCATAATTCAAGTTTTGCCATTTACATCCTCCACATTGATTAAAATGGCCACAAAAAGGCTCGGTTCTATATTCTGAATAAGTATTGATTTTTAATACTTTTCCGAATTTTAATCCCTTCTTTTTACGGAGTACAACCATGTCAATATTGTCTCCTGGCACAGCTCCATCAATCAGTAATATTTCTCCAGAAGGTGTTTTCCCTATTGAATGTCCTTTGTCAGCAATATCTATTACTTCTACTTGCTCTATGGTTTTCTTCCGCCTTCTCATAAGCTAATAAAGTATAAATTCTGTTCTTCTGTTTTGTGGCCTTCCAGATAGTGTAGAATTGCCAGATAAAGGTTCAGTTTCTCCTTTGCCATTAGTAGTAATTCTAATCGGTTTTATCCCAGATGAAACCAGGGCTATTTTAACGGCCTCTGCTCTTTCTTTTGAAAGAACCATATTGTCAGAATCCGATCCTACTTCATCCGTGTGACCTGTAATTTTTAGTCGCAATGAAGGTTTCGATTTTAAAATATCAGCAAGTTTATTAATTTCCAGCATGGATATTTCTTGTAAATCAGATGTGCCTGAATCAAAAAATATATTGGTAAGCACAAATGAATTTCCTTCTGATGGAGTAGCTACTTTATGTACTTTTGACAATGATACTGTTTTCTCATATGGAGCCATGCCATGGGTTAAAGTATCTACAATAATATTGTCAGAATAAAAGACATAATCATCAGCACTGACATTAATCATCATTTTTTTTCTCAATGGTATTGGGATAAGTATCTCGCCATTTATATCTGCCTTTTTTGAAGAAATAATTGTATTTGTTGATAAATCAATAATTTGCAAAATACTCCGTACAGGTAGTTTTGTATCACTATTAATACTTCTGATTTTTATATAAGTACAGGGTTCTGGGCGTATAGATACAGGCAAATCAAACTCGTAAATATCGAGGTTGTTTTGAACATTATCACCATCAAAATCAGTAGCAAAATAACCTTTTGTTCCATCCAGACTTATAGTCAATGCCCCTTCTTGGCCTTCTGTATTGATTGGATAACCCAAATTTTGTACTCCTGACCATCCGCCTCCCTTTTGCCTCCTAGTTACAAACAAATCAAAACCTCCCATACCAATGTGTCCATTTGATCGGAAGTATAATGTCTTGAGATCAGCATGAAGAAAAGGGCTGCTTTCATCAGCTGATGTATTTATAACATCTCCTGCATTAATAGGATCCGACCAGTAACCATATGGCCCCATCACGGAGTACCATATATCTCTCCCTCCATAGCCTTTGTCTCTTTTACTTGAGAAAAAAAGCACATTTCCATCTCCTGATAATGAGGGCTGCGAATCCCAGACAATGCTATTTATTCGTCTCCCCATGTTTTGAGGTCTAGTCCATTTTCCATCCACCTTTTTAGTGATATAAAGGTCATGGTCACCTACCCCATATTTATCATCATGATGAGTAAAAATGAAGACATTGCCATCAGCTGATATTGAATGGGCCCCTTCATTACTGTTTTCTTTATTTATAAGATCAAATGGTATTGCTTCGGAATAATGGTCATTATTCTTTTCTACAAAAAAAATGTCTTCTTGATTCCTTATTCGGCGAGTAAAATATAGAGTAGTGTGGTCTGCTGTTAATTGTGGAAGATATTCTGATGAAGGTGTATTGATATTAAAATCCAAGGCCTTAGGACTAAAAGGAATTGGATTGTTTATTTGTTCGGCTATAAATTTTACTTCATCGTATTTTCTTTTTACTTTAATATATCCAGAAAAGGTAGAGTCAGAAATATTCAAATATTTATTATAGAACCTTTCAGCTTTTTTATAATTTTTTTCTGCTTTATATATCTCCCCTATTGTGCTGTACAGCAGTGCATTTTTACTTGATTCTTCTTTTGTGGCAGCAATCAAATGGATGAGGGCTTGGGGATTTTGTCCTTTGTCTCTGTATGCCAGTCCTGTCCATAATTCTAATTCAAAATTACCGGAATATTTATTGAGAAGCTTGCAATAAACCTTCAGTGCATTGTCTAATTTTTTTCTTTTATGGTCTGACTGTGCTGATTTGAATTTTTTATAATCCTTTGTACTCATTCCTGGGCCATTGACATTTTGACCAGATATATGAAAGACATTCACGAATAGGAGAATAAAAACGAATTGAAAGGTAGTTCTCATAAAATCAATAAAGGCTAGAGGTTTGTTTCAATATTGGCACCTCATGAGTAATTGCCACAATCTTATATCGCAAACAAAAATAGGCCTTTATAAAATTATATGTACCACTTTTAGCTATATAAATTTGAGTTTCTACTGCCAGATAGGCAAGTAAAAGAATATATTTTTATACCAAAATTGTTGTCCATTGGTAGATTTAATTACAGTTAATATTACTATCGTTTTAAATCTGCAAGGAAGGTCTTGGCATCTTCCACTCCTGCTTGAGCAGCCGTTTTAATGTCTTTGAGATAACCTTTTTTTCCCATTTTCATTCGGCTAAAACCTCTATAATATAGCATTTCTTCCATGCTTGTACGATTGGTGCCTTGGTCGTTATCTACTGCTTTGCAAAATGCTGCGTATGCTTCATCATATTTTTCCTCTTCCATCAAAACTTGACCATATCTCACATAGCTATATGCCTTTTTAAAATAATTAGGATTATCCGTTTTAAAAACCCTGTTGGTAAAAAACTTTAAATCAAAACTGGCCTTTTCCCACTCACCTAATCTAATGTGGCAGTCCGCTTTTTTAAGCCGTGAAGTCCAGTACATTGGTTCGAGTGCTATGGCTTTTTTTAATGCCCATTCTAGATCAGAAATAGCATTTTGCCATTCTCCTCTTCTTATATAAATCTCTGCCCTACCATAATATGCATCTGCTATCCCATCGTCTAGTTTTATGGCTTTGCCATAATCCTCTAATGCCTCGTCATAATTTTCAAGTTGCAAAAGCACTCTTGCTCTCTTTTCATAAGCATTAGCATGTCCATTGTGCTTTTCTATGGCCTTACTAAGTGCTTGTATGGCTTCTGTTTCTTTGCCTTCTTCCTCAGAATATTTTTTTCCTTTTTTAAATTGAATAACTGCTGACTTATCACTTTCTGGTTCTATTTCACTATACCGCATAATTTTTCCATTATCGGTCATCCATGCCTTCACAGAACCAGAAATTGCAAATTGCGAACAGTAGTCCAATAGACTAACGGTATTTCGCCAACTTTTTTCTGATGCTTGTACTACAAAACGTTTCACATATAATGAGGAGCTATCACGATTGAAAATCTCTTCTTCTTCAAGAAGGACATCGTTTTTATAATAAGACTCTGTCCTGTATTGGTACATTTTTAGAACTTTGTCAAAACTCTTTTGGCTACTAAATTCAAGCCTTCCTTGGATAATAGTTTTAAAAAACATAAATTATGGTTGTGTATAACAGTTATACTGCCAAAAATCAAAGCAGTAGCTTTCTGTTAGGGGCATTGGGTCACCCACTTGAAAAGAAATTCTACCAGACCAAAGTTTTTGAATTGCAGTTTCTCAAAGATAGTCCGAAAAAAACAAATAAATGAGTCGGTTTGATGAATTTTACCAAATTATATATTTTTAATATGTAAAGCAATGATTAACTGGGATTAAGATGTGTTTCTGATTTCTTATTAATTAATATGCCGATAACAATTGACAGCAGACAATATATTGTAAAATACAAAGCACCAGGGGCTAACCGTGAATAATTGAGGGTTTCTACAGCATAGCCATTAGGATTATTAGAGATACTTGATAGCTGGGAAGTAATGATACCATAAAAGCCAATGTAAGCCATAAACATAGCCACTACAAACACATCTGCCATACTCCATTTACCTAAATGGAAAATTATATTTTGAACTGTTTTATTATTGGATAGCTTTTTACTAAATAGATAGAACGCGGACAAAACCAACTTAGTTAATGGAAATACGATGCTGAAACAAAAAACAAGGGAGCTTACTAACTTTAAATCCCATCCCTGCCCTTGCCATAGAGTATTGGTTACATCCAGAATAGACTTGCTCTGAAAATAAATAACCTGCTCACCAAAAGATATGGGTTCGCCCATAAGACTGATAGAAAATGCATTGAGTCTCGCATCGATATCAATCATAGGAAAAGTAATACCGAGAATTAAGAAAACCACAGATACTAAAGTCAATCCCAATATCATCATCTTAAACCCTATCCATCGCCATGATATTATCAAAAGCAAGATCAGTACTGCTAGTATAACACCATTGGCAATAACACTATGGCGTTCGGAAGATTGCATTATAGCTACTCTTTGCGTCAAGTGATTGTTGGTTTCTCCATAAGATGTAAAACCATATTTCTTGTAATACGGCACTCTTCTGTCTGATAGTTTTTCTTTTACATCAGCCATTACCATACTTAAGAGCTCATCTTGGAAGTACATCTTAATTTGTGATTCATTCTTTTTAATTTCACTGATTAGTGACTTTGATAGTCCTGGAATTTCTTTTTCTAGATCCAGATTTGCAAGTTGAGAGCCTATATTTTTTTGAATTATAGTAGCAAACATTTTATTCAAACTGCCATTTTCCACAAGTTTTTCGAGGATCATGTCTATCAGTTCTCCCGACTCAAAGTACTGTTTGTATAATCCTTTGAGGTATATCTGTAATGTACGATCCAAGGCTTGGTAAGCTGATGGTTCTATTTCATAGTCTTCAATATTTTTTTTGAAAATACCCAATGCTTGTTCTTTCCACAGTTGAATATCAAATAAACCATAGGTAACCATATTGATAGCAGCCAAATCTTCTTTGAGCTCTTTTTGTAATCTTACTTGATTATACAGGTTATAACTATTATAGCCAGCATAACAAAATAGAAGGAGAGCAAGAGCGAGGATGGCATTCTTGAGCATAGATGACAGTTATGGTTCTGGTCAAAAATATGCATTCCTACATTGGAAAGGTAAAATTAGTGCTCTAAGTTGTTCTGTGTC
>JAZGFD010000203.1:0-11381 GCA_036479115.1 Saprospiraceae bacterium
TTTGTTTGGTTCTGATTTTTTCATTTTTCCTCTGGGTTCTCCTCTTTCAAAATCATAACATACAACTAATGATTTGTCATCAAGAAGCACACCCTGCAATCTTCCATATGGGCAAATAGTAGTACAAACTTGCTCTCTTAATGAGGCAAATACCATATAAAATATAAATGAAAAAATAATCATTGTGACAAAACCTTGAAGGTTTTGCGATATAGGTTCACCAATGATCTTTAGTACTTCATCAGTCCCGATAATGTAGGCCAGAAAGGTATTTGCAATAAGAACAGCAATGATAAAAAATATAGCTTGTTTAAGCGTTTTCTTCCATATTTTGGTTGTATGCCAAGGAGCGCTACCCAGCCTCATCTGTGCTCTGTAGTCACCCTCAATGAGGTACTCAATTCTCCTAAAGACCATTTCCATAAAGATAGTTTGAGGACATACCCAACCACAAAACAACCGGCCAAATACTACAGTAAATAATGCGATGATCAAGATGCCAATGAGCATAGCAATAACAAAAAGGTAAAAATCTTGAGGCGAGAAATAAACACCAAAAAGAATAAAACGGCGCTCCATTACATTGAATAAAAAAAGGGGGGCACCTCCTACTTTTATCCAAGGAGTACCAAACAATATGGCCAACAAGACATATGAAAGTATCTTTCGATAATTAAAAAATTTACCTTTTGGCTTTTTAGGATATATCCATTTTCTCTTCCCTTCTTTATCTACAGTGGCCAGTACGTCCCTGAAGTGATCGTCTTGCCCAATATAATCTGTTATCGAATTATTCAATGATAATAATATTGTGATGCCAAATTCAAATTAATTAATAAGACTCAAGTAGTATCATTTTTGGCTAAAAAAAAATCTTCACCTGAGTAGTTACATTATTTATTTGAAAATAAATGGCAACCTTTTTTTAATAATCAACTTCATAAGCCTTATTCCTCACTTTTAGATTTTACTGACGATTCGGAGTTTGCATCCCTATCGTATAATTCTCCTTCTTTTTCTTTCTGATTAGGTGGGGCTGTGCCCTCGAATGTCAAAATAAAACTGGCTACTTTTTGTATTTCAGAAGGTCGCAATTGTGATCTCCATGATATCATACCTTTTTCAGGAACACCATATTTTATTGTAGTAAACAAATCTCTAATGCCTCCACCATGAACCCAATATGGATCAGAAAAGTTAGGCCCAACGAGCCCCTCTCCCAGCTGCCCATGACATACAGCACATAAGGCAAAATAGATTTCCGCCCCTCTGGCCAAAGACACTTCATCTGTTAACAAAACAACAGTCGTTTCATCTACAGCATCTGCGGAAAGTGCGAGGTGAGCTTTTTTCATTTCTTCTGCCTCGACCATGGCCATGAGATATTCATTTTCAGAACTCCATTCATTACCAGGGCTGTGATATACCCACATATAGACCACTGCATAAATTATTGAACCATAAAATAAAGCCAGCCACCATGGCGGTAATTTGTTGTCTAATTCTCGTATGCCATCATAATCATGACCTAGATCAATTTCACTTTCATAACCTTCGGGAATTATATTCCAAGCCCAGTCATTTATTTTTTTCCATATAGGCCGTTTCAATTCTTCAAGGATATCCTCTTTTTCTACTCCTAGGTCATTCATCAATTCTGCCTTCCTTAAGGATAGAAGATTGAAACTTAGCCTCAATAATGAAGAAATTACACCAAACACTGCAAGAGCTCCTAGTATTAAAATGATATTATTGAGTGTCCAAATAAATGGATTAGATTTACTTTGTTGTTGAATTTGACCTGTCAGCATTAAAGTGCCAAGAAAAAAGAAAAATAGAGAGCTAAGTGTTTTATAAATTTTCATTTTTATTATAATCAATCTTTCAATAAATCATCTTCAAGAGGCAGGTGCGCCATATGAGTGAGATGTTCATTGTTCTTTCTGAATACAAGCACGGCTGATACAATGAATACAAACATGAAGGTCATTAATGACATGAGTGCCATCCAATTAATATTACCCGCAGCTTCTAATATATATTTGTACATAACTGAATTATTTAATAATCGTTATTTTTCAAGAATAAGTTGTGGCTTATGATCAGTGCCCAGACGTTGTAAATAAGCTATGAGAGCTACTATTTGTTTTTTTTCTAAATCTTCCTGCTCTATACCATCTTTATTCAAACTGGCAGTAATAATGTCGGCCTGATCTCTTAAATCTTCTACAGCCTGTTCTGCATATCCCTTTGGATAAGGAGTATTTAATGACTGTAAAATTCTGATTTTGGCAGCCGTATAAGCTGTACTAAATTCCCTGTTCACTAGCCAAGGATATGAGGGCATTATAGAGCCAGGAGACATAGACTCTGGTTCTAACATATGATTATAATGCCAACTGTCAGGATACTTTTTACCCACTCTGTGCAAATCTGGCCCAGTGCGCTTAGAGCCCCATAAGTGCGGTCTATCATAGATAAATTCTCCAGATTTAGAAAATGGTCCATACCGCTCAGTTTCTGATCTAAAAGGCCGTATCATCTGTGAATGACAGGTATTGCAGCCTTCATTAATGTAGATTTCTCGACCTTCTAATTCCAATGGGGTATATGGTTGTACTGATGCGATTTTTGGCACATTTTCATCGATAAGGAGCATTGGAAATATTTCTACTAAACCACCTATTAGCACCACAAATGTTGCTAAAAGCAACATTTGAATTGGTTTCCTTTCTATCCATTTATGCCAGTATTCCCCCTTAAGTGGCACGTGATTTACTCTGGCAAGAGCTTGGCTAGTAACATCTTCAACCTTACCTGTTTTGGCTGTTTTCCACAAGTTATATACCATGATACATGCTCCTACTAAATAAATAGTGCCGCCTAGAGCTCTCATAGCATACATTGGTATTATTTGAGTTACTGTTTCAAGGAAATTGCCAAAGGTTAAGAATCCATCAGGCTCAAACTGTTTCCACATAAGGCTTTGCACCCACCCTGCCCAGTACAAAGGAACGGTGTAAAACAAAATCCCCAAAGTTGCTATCCAGAAGTGAGTGTTGGCCAATGGTTTGGAATAAAGTTTGGTGTTATACAGTTTTGGTATCAACCAATACAATATACCAAAAGTGAGCATTCCATTCCATCCTAATGTTCCGACATGTACGTGTGCAATAGTCCAATCCGTATAATGACTAATTGCATTAATAGATTTAAGAGAGAGCAGAGGACCTTCTAAGGTAGCCATGCCGTATGCCGATATTGCTACAACCATAAACTTAAGTATGGCATCACTTCTTACTCTATCCCAAGCCCCTCTTAATGTCAAAAGCCCATTGAGCATACCACCCCATGATGGCGCTATGAGCATAATACTAAAAGCTGTACCTAGTGACTGTGCCCAATCAGGAAGAGAAGTATAAAGTAAATGGTGCGGACCTGCCCATATATATATAAATATCAATCCCCAAAAATGGATTATCGATAATTTGTATGAGTATACCGGTCTGTTAGCTGCTTTGGGAAGGAAGTAATACATGAGCCCTAAATAAGGCGTGGTAAGAAAAAATGCAACCGCATTATGACCGTACCACCACTGTATCAAAGCATCTTGGACACCTGCAAATACAGGAATGCTGTTGGTCATATTTACTGGTATTTCTAATGAATGCACCACGTGGAGCACTGTGACGGTAACCCATGTGGCTATGTAAAACCAGATGGCCACATATAAGTGATTTTCACGCCTTTTCAATATGGTTCCAAACATATTCACGCCAAAAGCCACCCAAACCAACGCTATAGCAATATCAATTGGCCATTCCAATTCAGCATATTCATGACTAGTGGTAATACCCAAAGGAAGTGTTATAACAGCAGCTAAAATGATAGTTTGCCACCCCCAAAAGTTAAATTTTGAAAGAAAATCACTCCACATTCTAGCTTTGAGTAATCGCTGAAGGGAGTAATACACACCCATGAAGATTCCATTGCCTACAAATGCAAAAATTGCCGCATTGGTATGAAGAGGTCTTAATCTTCCAAATGATGTTTCAGCTGTAAAATTCAATTCCGGAAATACCAATTGAAGCGCTGCCCACAAACCAACTATCATAGCCACTATACCCCATAAAGCAGTAGCAACTGCAAAATCCCTTACAATCTTATCATCATATGTAAATGTTTCCAATTTTGACATATTCTCAATTTACAAATTGAATTATTCTTTGTTTGAAGTTTTCTCATCATCGAAAAGCATCCGCACGGAAGGGGTATAATCATCATCATATTGCCCAGAACTTACCGCCCAGAAAAAAGCAACAAGAAACCCTAAAGCCAAAATCAAACTTATTATTACTAGAAATAATATTATCTTCATTTGTCTCGATTTTCCATGCAAGTTATTTATGGCGATTTCTCTGACAGATGACAGAAATCAGCCCAGATACTGATATTCATCATTGGTAGGTAATTACATTGTATGCGGTTTATTTGGTATCGAAACTTATTTGTCGATAATGGTTATAGAGGCAATTCAATTTGTCGTTTTCGCAAATAGATCAGGAGACCCTTTTACAGAATATCACACAATCATTCAGCTTTCTGCGGCATTTTGAATTACACCCATGGTTATCATTTGACGGTAATAAAAAAAGGATAGCGGCATTTTGAATGCGAATTCATATATTATGTAGTTGCGAATTATGAAGGTTTATTTGGAGTATATTTAGGGCGTATTTAGGGCGTATTTCATAATGCAATGAGAGATAAGAAGACCTCCTTGATGAAGACTTGAAAACCACTGTTTTTACGGAAAAAATTTTCCTACCTTTTTACCATCTAAAGGCAAGGTAAAGTTCCTTCTTTTTTTATAAGTATTGAAATAGTGGTGTCCTACTAAGTCTTGAAAATGGAACTGAGCCATATTACTCTCCCAAAAAAAAGGTAAATCCTAGCAGCGTTAAAATCGCGAATTTTTCATTTGCCCCGCACGACTAAATCTCTCACAGAACAAGTTAATTAGCCTTGTCGATCTGTTTAAGTTCCATAAAATGAAATTTTATCAATCAAGTCATCTATTGCTCATATTGGCCTTTCGGCTAAGCCTCTGGGATGAAAAAATAATTATTCAACACAACTTGTATAGAAAGATAAATAAAATATTTTCATTTGTATTCTTTGATTCTTTTGGGCTTCAATATATAACTTGTTGCCAATCCATAGATCATAATAGAAAAGCTACTAATGGGCATTAAAATGGCAGCTACTATAGGCGTAAGATGTCCTGATACAGCAAAACCCAAGCCTATAGAATTATAAAGCAAGGCCAATAAAAATGCGCCATAAAGAGCATACTTTAAATGGTAGGAATATTTAATAAATTTCGAAAAATTTGAAAAACTCGTGGCTGATACTATTACATCAGAGGCAGGAGTGAAATTGTTTTCCTCTGAGCTAATGACTATTCCTACATCGCTGCTTTTCAGGGCTCCTGCATCATTAAGTCCATCACCCACCATTATGACTTTTTTCCCGGCTTGTTGAAGATTTAGAATATATGTTAATTTATCATTCGGTGATTGATTAAATAGAATATCTGATGATTTTGGAAAGAGGGATTCAACTCTTTCTTTTTCTGCCGAATTATCCCCAGAAAGCACAGCTAAATCATACTTATCAGCTAAATCCCTAATGACATTTGCAATATTTTTTCTGAATGAATTGTCAAATCGAAAATATCCTTTTTCAATACCATTTATTTCTATATATACTGTTTGAGATGCATTGATTTCATCCGATCCGCGAATATATTTAGAAGAACCAATTTTTATTATGGTTTTACCTATGCTGCCTTTTATTCCTTGGCCAGGTGTCTCTATAAAAGAATCAATATCTATTATTTTAGCTTCTTCCAAACTCTTTGCTATACTCTTACTCAGAACGTGATTTGATAAAAAACACAGGCTTTTAATTTTATCCATATCGGTTGTGGTAAGCTCTTTTCCTTGATATTCAGCTTTTAGTTCTTCACTGTCTGTTATGGTTCCTGTTTTATCAAACACAATAATATCAATATCAGATAAATCAAAAAGAGTAAATACATTTTTACAATAAAACTGAGATTTGGATAATAGCCTCAAAGCATTCCCATAAATAAAAGGAACCGACAAAGCTAAAACGCAAGGACAAGCTATTATCAATACAGAAGTAAAGCTATTAAACGCCTGAGTGATGTCTATAAACCACCAATATACTAAGGTGAAAATAGCAATGATAAGAATAACAATAGTAAAATATTTTCCAATGAGATTTAGAATGATATTTTCTTTTTCTATATCGCGTTTATTAAAAATATCCTCATTCCAGAGCTTGGTAAGTTTACTTTGTTCTACTTCATGAGTTACTTGGACTTGAATAGCGTGACCCAATTGTTTTCCACCAACTGACACGGAATCTCCTATACTCGGATAAATGTGCTTAGATTCTCCAGTTACAAAACTATAATCTAACCTTGCCTTGCCTTGTAATAATACTCCATCACATGGAATTATTTCTTGATTCCTTACCATAATTGTATCACGAGCCTGCAGATTGTCAATGATTTTATTCCGCCATTTACCATTTACAAAAACCTGAACAGCAATAGGAAAAAAAGAGCGATAATCACGTTCGAATGATATAGATTCATATGATCTGGCTTGGAACCATCTTCCTACCAATAAAAAAAGGATAAAACCTGATAGGCTATCGAGATATCCTACTCCTCCTCCCAATACGATCTCATAAATACTACGTAAGAATAAGGTTAACATACCAATGGCAATAGGCATATCAATACCAATTCTTTTCAATTGTAGACTTTGCCAAGCCGAGTCAATATAGTTTCGTCCAGAATATAAAAGGACAGGCAGCGCTAGAGCAATATTCAAATAACCAAAGAATTTAGTAAAAGAATCACCTTCTAATCCCAAATAGTCAGGAAAACTGAGAAGCATAATATTTCCAAAAGAAAAACCAGCAACACCAATTTTATATATTAATGATTTGTCACTGAGAGGTTTAATCCTGTTGTCAAGTTGATTAAAATTCAAAGATGGTGTATATCCTATTCTGTCTAAAAAACCCACCAATTCGACAAGAGTTATTTCTCTATCATCGAAAATGACAGTACATTGTTTTTTAAGAAAGTTAACGCGACTTTCTAACACACCCGGATTAATACGATTTAAATTTTCGAGTAACCATACACAAGCAGTACAATGTATTTGGGGTAAATCAAAAAAAATAGTATGTATATGATCTACTGAAAAAGCGATTAGTCTATCTTGAACTTTCTTATCATCAAGATAATTATAATCTGGATATTTTTTTCTTTTTGCACTTATTCCAGGCAAATTATCTAGATCATAATATGATGAAAGATCATTTTCCTTGAGCAGATTCCAGATTGTTTCGCATCCTTGACAACAAAATGAAAGGTCACCAGATTTAGGGTAATTTCCAGTACAATCCTCTCCACAATGGTCACAAAAAATATGGGTAGTGGTATCAGAATAATCATTCATAATGGTCTTCCACAGCATTTATCATAAAGTTCAACAAGGGGTTTCTAAGAGTAACAAAAAATCCTTTTTCATGCCAAAAATAATGTGCTAATGATCAAAGTAAAATAACAATGAGTCTAATCTGGAAACTAACATTTTTCATAAAAAGAATTGTTTTGGATGAAATTTGCACTTTTGGAGATTTGATAATGCCTGTGTATCAGCGAATTGTACAAATCGAAGATGTGGCGACGCAATCGAGATTCATCAACGCATGGCAATAAGTTGAAAAAAATGTAAAGTTCGACAAAAGCAACTTTTTTAATTTTGTGAGTTTTCGGAGCGGAATCAACTATTAATCGTATAACCCAACAGCCTGTTAAATAATGAATTACAACACAATAAAACTGAAGATATAATAGCCATAGGATAACGGAAAAAGAGTTTTTTGTCAAAATTGACCCTACCTGAATAAGGCCCAAATTATCTACCCAATAAATTTATATCCTACACCTTTATAAGTATCAATATAATGCTTACCTATCTTTTTTCTTAATTTTCTGATATGTACATCTATAGTCCTGTCACCTACAATAACCCCTGCTCCCCAAACTTTTTTCATTATATTTTTTCTTTTAAATACTTTGTCAGGTTTTGAAGCAAGTAGGGCAAGTAATTCAAATTCTTTTTTTGCCAACTTTATGTTCTTTCTATCCTTAGAAACCTTCATGTTTTCCAGGTCAATTGTAATATCCTCAAAAACCATTTTATTCTCTAGAGGCTCTTCCTGATTAATGATTTGCCTCCGGAGCAATGCTTTTATACGACTGTTTAGCACTTTGGGCTTAATAGGTTTATGGATAAAATCATCTCCACCTTCATCAAGAGCCGAAATTTCTGTTAAATCATCATTTCTGGCTGTAAGAAATGTAATAAGAGAATTTTTCAAATTTGGTCTTTTTTTCATTTCAGCACATACTTTGATTCCATTCATTTCTGGCATCATTACATCAAGAATAATCAAGTCTGGAAGAAATTCTTCTGCCAAAACAATGGCATCGAATCCATTGCAACAAGTTTTTACTTTATATCCTTCTTTAGTTAAATAATAGCTTAGAAACTCAAGAATATCCTCTTCATCATCTACTAGTAGTATTTTCTTCCTTTGCATAGAAGTTCATATTTTTTCTTCTTTTTTCAATTCTTCTAACTTTTCTCCTACTTGCTCTTGCAAACTATGATAGTATTTAAGGTCTTTTTGTAAATCGATCAATAAGCTGTCAAATACTAAAATATCAATTTCATGTCTTTGTAAAACTTTGATTTTCAAACTGTCACGATACCGGCTCTGGTTTTGACCTCCGTATTTGGTTAAGAGTTCATCAACGATTATAATATCCATTAATATGTTTACCCATTTTTCATCAGATATGGTTTTTTGATTGGGCTTACAACTGATCAGAAAGGTGATCACAAATATCATGGTACAGAATAGTCTCATTCTCCATAAAGTTTTGGGTAGAATATATCAACGACTTTAGCATTAATTGGATTAAAAGTATTCCATTTTTCTCCTTCAAAATTGATCATGACAATCCCACACGTAGCAAGGTTGTCCAATTTTACTTTGCTATAAATATTTGTAAAAGATGTAAATCCAGGGTTGTGCCCAAAAAGAACGGCAGAATCCACTTCGTCAGGAATAGAATAAATCACGTCTTCTAATTCACTAACAGAACCTTCGTATATACCTTTATCAATAACCCATTGGGCTGAAGGATAAAGCTTAAAAAACATCTTAGCTGTACGTTTTGCACGTTTTGCGGGACTTACATAGAATACATTAATATCTCCTACTTTTTCCTTGAGTTTTTGAGCCATAAATGGTGCATTTCGCTTCCCTCTTGCATTGAGAGGACGATCTTTATCAGCCAGTAGTAAGTCACTCCATGATGACTTGGCATGTCTTACAAGAATGAGATGCTTCATAATATATTCAAAATATCAACTATCTTAGCCAGTTACACTAATATTAGTACAAAAAATCAAATTAAAAAAGAAAGATATAAGTTTCTTCGAATCTTTTCTTGAGGAAGGCATATTGCTCAAAGCAGAAATGTTAATTGATCAAAATGAAATAAAGATAACCTCTCATGAAAAAGATCACTATCATTTCAATATTATTGATGTAAAAGGCACTAATATTCTGAGCATACATCTGAAAAAAGGAATTATTCTTGATGTAGAATGTGATTGCGATGAAAGGGGCTTATGCGCACATATTGCCGCGGCATTAATTGTTTTGAGAAAACGTGAAACTAAAAGAAAAACGCAAAAAAGAGCCACATCAAACAAAGATTTTACATCCAAAATAAGGACTGAAGATTTAGAACATTTTATCCTTTCTAGAATGAAGGCTAATAAAGATTTTAAAACTTTAATTCAAGCCAGGTTTCTTGTAGAAGTATATGGAGTTGACTTGTTTGAAAACTATCTTGACAAAGCTTTTCCACCTTCCAGGACAAGTAAAATCACACCTGCACAAAAAGAAGTCAAACTTTTCAATGAAGTTGTGGCAGAACTTTATGACCAAATTAAAGACCTTGTAGGGCATGAAAATTACATTGATGCTTCTCTAATATTAATCCCTTTGATAAAAAAATCTTTTTATTTCAAAAACAGATTTGAAAATATCCCTATAGCTTTCCTCAATTCTCACTTGTTGCTCGTGGATATATTGAATGCCATTCATGGTATTATTGAAGCTCCATCTCTCAAAACCCAAAATGCCTATAAAATGATAGATTTGATGGCATTATCTTACGTGGATCTATCACATCCTCCAGAAAAGAACATAATTTTAAATCTATTATCCGAACCCAATAATAAAACCTACATATTATCAATACTCAACACACAATCATATCACCCTATTACGAAATCATATGCCATTTATCTCAACGCATTGAGACATATATGTGGTGACAATATACCAGATATTGAAAAAGAAATCGGTAGTATTTTTATAGAAATTTATAATTGGAAATTAGCCAGTAATAATCATATTGACGACCTACTAAACATCGCAGCTGAGCATAAATTACCAACAAGATTTATAGAAAAATTACTTTCAATAAAGCTTAAGGATAATGATCGAAAATTAAAACAAATACAAATTGCAATTGCCAGCATAATAAAATACAGGTCTTACAATATATTTAGGTGGGTACATTTAAAAGCACATAAGGAGTGGAAAATTCAAAGACCTGTCATTTTTCAAAAATTGATAGATGCAAAGGACAATCATACATTAATAAAAATACTAATTCATGAAAGTGCCGTGAAGGAACTATTTGAATTACTAATAAAAATTAGTGATGTAAATATTTACAATCAATATCTGCCACATTATATTCTTTTATCTAAAGAAAAAAGTTTGGAATTATATTGCCAATGGGTAGATAAATATTTAGAGAATCACTTTGGTGAAATAGCCAACAAAGAGATAGATAGAAATTTAAGAATAGTAGGTGTAATTGATGTGAAATTTAGAAATAAAATAGAGCATTATGTACTAAAAAAGTTTGGTGAAAGGCCAAGTATAAAAACCTAAACCCTTTACTTTGTGCATTCTTGTAATAAATGAAATAAGTTTAAACACTGGTGTAATCCAATTTGTCGTTTTTGCAAAGAGTTCAGGACACCTTTTGCAAAATATCACACAATCATTGAGCTTTATGCCACATTTGGAATTACACCCACAATAGAATCACTATTAGAAAAAAAGGTAACTACTCAGCCGTAGTTCTTTTTGAATAAAAATGGGCTATTTTATTG
>JAZGFD010000204.1:0-13018 GCA_036479115.1 Saprospiraceae bacterium
CTCCCCCACTAATAGCTGATAACTGCCTAGGGGCACCTACTACAGCCCGATCGCCATCTATGGCAACCACCATACCCAATCTTGCAAATGCTGTCCCAAATAATATATTTACCGGGAGTTCAGAATCAACAAAAACCCAGTCTTTTCCATCCCATTTATAAAAAAACACCTTTCCTTCATTGCTGTTTTTGTTAGGATCCCCCACGATTAAATGTTCACCAGACATCGCAATAGACTCTCCAAAACTAGTTCCGAAGCGAGATGTTTTACCTTCAAAGGTCAGGTCACTACCATTTATTTGATAAGCATAAAACTCATTGCCTGTGCTACCGGGAGCTCCTGCTGCTGCCAAGCCTTTATCGATAGTTACCGAATTGCCCAGTTCATCACTGCTAAAATCTCCTGTGTCGGTTTCAGGAACTATATCAGAACTTCCAGAAGTGAATCCATTGTTAAAATTACTCCAACTAGAAAAATGCTCCGTTCCGCCCACTATTTTAACAGCTCTAACTCGAAATTGCAAGAAAAACCCACCCTTTGCAGTATGTAAAAAGGATCTTTTTCCGCTGCCGATATTCACAGGATTACTCCAGCCAAACCCATCATTAAACTGGTATTCAAAGCGGTCAATATCCGCATTTTCATTATAGGCCCAGATCAGTTTAATAAAATCTGGGTAGGTACCATCCGATGCGTTAAAATTTTGAGGAACGGTAATAGCTGGATAGGCTACAATGGCCGTACACACATTTGTGCCTTCGTATTGCATACCATTTCGTACTGAAAAAGCTTTGGCAGAATAATTATAATTTGCATTGGGTACGCCTTTATCATCGATCCATTTTACGATGATGGTATCGACCTCTCCATTGGGGTTTTCTATAAAAAATACGGTATCTACTCTAATGCCATCTCGATATATATAAAAACCTTTTACCTGACTCAAGCTGTCGTAACCGAGGCAAAGTATAATATTCCCTTCGGCTGCTTGAGCTATAGCTGTGAGCCCACACACCTCTGATAGGGCAGGAAAAGCGATGCTAACGGATGGAATGGCCGCTGCTACCCCAGAACTAATTTTAATGTCTTCTCTCAGCACAAAAGCCACTATTTCGTATTGATGATTGCCGCCGGGAATACCCAGATAATCAGTATAAAAGAAAAGGCCGTTTCCATTAGAAAAACTATGCCCAGTCAGGGCTGGGTTGTCACCCATTGTCATGATATCTTCGGTCAATTCGGCAATCAGAATACCATCGCGATATATTTCAAAACCGTCCGCCCCGCCGTCCTGATAGGCCCAGTCGAGTCGTACATGGTTTTTGGATGAGGTTTCGCCAACACAGGGTACTTTTGTAGGAATAGAAGCTGCTAGATTTTTTACTTCACTGACACCTGCTGCCGTGAAATTAATAGAAATGGTTTCAGAGGCAAAGAGTCCTTTGATGGCGGTAACGGAATATTTATAGGCCTTGCCAGGAGCTATGTTTTCATCTGTCCAGGTCAATTGTTGGCTAGTTAGAATAGTTGCTACTACTATATCATTGCGTTGTATCCGGTAGGAATCATGGTTATTGTATACATGACTCCAATTGAGTATCGTCTGGTTGGCATCGGGGTTAAAAGTGGCCGTCAGGTTGTTGACTGGGAAGAGTTCTGGAAATATATTATTGGCAGAAACGGTTTCTGATTCCGTTCGTTCTTCTCCTGCCAATAAATAGGATCGAACACCATAAAAATACTCTACTCCTGGGACTCCTTCGGTATCGTAAAACACCAAAGATTGTCCGTTTAATACTTCCCCAATCATACCTGGTCCTCTAAAAATTTCAAAACCAGTATAGTTGCCATTGGAAGGGCTCCAGTTAATGATCATTCGGCAATTGGCAGGATCACGTGTTGCCGTTACTGCCAGTGGAATGGCTATGCCCGGCTCGATGGCTGTTTCAAAATAATCAATGAAATCAAGAGGATAACCGAGTTGATTAATAGTGATATTCACGGATTGACTGGTTGTAATATCCACATTTCCGCCATTGGTAAAATCGCTATTGTCGCCATCAGCTGTTATGGTAATGCCCAGATTGTCAATGCAAGGTAAGCCCACAAATTCGTAATAACCTGTAGCATCTGTGATGGTCTGGGCAAAGTATATTTCCTGGTCTATTTCGTCGTCTTTGGCAGTCATGAGCACACCTGCTACTCCCTGGCCGCTTAAGTTTCTGGTCACTTTTCCAGATATTATTCGGATAGACTTTAGTGCACCTATGGCTTTGGCAGGAAAAGAAAGAAGGGCATTCTTACTTGCGATGACTTCATATTGAAGATCAGGCCCGCATGAGGCATTGTAATCAAAATAAGCCCTGGTACCTTTGACGAGGGTAGCAATGATGACACCTTCTCTTTTTATAATAAACTCGGCATTGATATTGGGGTCATAATTCCAGCAGACCTTTACCATATTGGCCAAATCATTAGAAGCCGTTACATTAAAAGGCATAAATAAGGGCGTAGCACTAGCATCTAATGGAGCACTGGTAATAGTAGACGGAGCTGAATAATAAGTCTGTCCTTCTACTATTCGGAAGGATTTTACTTCGTAATTGATAGAATTGTGCGGAGGGTTGGTCACGTAGTCAATAAAATGTACGCCACCCGTAGGAACAGTACCTACAGAAGACCCATCGCGAAATACCTCAAAACCATTATGATTGGTAGAAGTATGGGGTGTCCAGTTGATTTCCACCTGTCCGAAATCGGGATTGGCTGTAAGATTAGGCGGCATTTTTACAGAGGGATAGGCCGTGGATGCAGAGGTGGCAGCCTGCTCGTATGAGGTATCTGGTGTTTCTAATATAGCACTGACCCGATATGTATAACTTGTATCGGGCTTACCGGTCAGGTCTTTTATGATAACTGTTTGCCCAGCAGGAGCGAAGTTTTTTAGCTTGTTGGCAATTAGGATAAAATCTGCTGCACCGTCTTCCTTTCGGTAGATATTAAAGCCTTTATAATTATAATTTCCAATCAAAACGGCAGGCACATCCCAACTGATTTCCATTAAGTCTTCATTTGGTTTTGGTGTAGCTATTACATTTTGTGGAGGGGTCAATGCAGGGAAAGTCACTGGAACAGGGATTTCTGGAAATAGATCCGATTCGTAGTCTACCGGTTCATTGTTCAGATTGTGGACAGTTCGGTACGCCAGAATTTGATAACTTGTCTGTGTACCGGGTTCGCCATAAAAGTCTTCAAAAGTATTGATTCCCAAGGGCAATTGGGCAATTTGAGAGCCGTTTCTAAAAATTCTGAACCCAATGATATTGGCAGAGGAATAAGCAGGGGTTGACCAGTTGAGACTAACTTTTCCCAGATTTACGTCGGGCTGTACATCCAGGCTTTTTACAGTGGTGACTGCCGGAAATGTTTCCGTTTGGATCAATGTGACAGTGATGACCTGATTGGTATTTTCTTCAATGCGGAAAGCCTCCAGCGTATATATGTATTCAATATTGGGAATGCCATCTAGGTCAATCAACTGATTTATAGCACCACCATTATCATTCAAAGCAGCGATGAGATTACTGCCTCGATAGATATTAAAAAATGTGACTTGACCGACGCTCTGCATATAATTCCAATCGAGGGTAGTTTTGTCTGTTGTAATATCAGGGCTTACGGTAAAAACATTCAAATTCAGGCTGGCACTGGACGTAGTAAATCCACTGTTTTCCAAAAAGGTAATATTGGTATTGGTAGGCATGGCGCTATTGAGGGTTACCATCAGGGTTGCTTCATCAAAAGATTTACCGGTTTTGCTGGCCTTTAAAGAAAATTCTGTCTCTAAATCGTAAAAAAGATTGGGGAATGAAAAGGTGCCGTTGAAGTCGGTCAAGACTTCCATGACAAGTACTTCTTGTGTGAAGCCGGCAGTAGTTGTTTCTTCTGATAAAGTATCCACTTCTGCTATTTGAATTTTAACGCCCTCGATTATAGTATCTCTGTATGTGGTATCAAAAACCGTTATTAGTTCTGTGAACCCTGCAACTGTGGAATCCTTAAAAAGTTCGATTTTTACATTATTTACAGGATAAAAACCTTCCTGGGTGACTACACGGCCACTCATAGCTCCGTTGCGAGGGACACTTCCTGGGTCTTCCACCTCTATTGATTCTGTTAGACCATTGAATAATTTTATACTATAAGTACTGGTTTTTCCATATATCGGACTTTGATCCATATAGGAAGTAGCCGTATTGGGAAGAGAGACAATGGTGATGCCGTCACGTTGGATGGTGATTTTATCACAATAAGCGGATATATCGTTCCAAACCATGTCCACACTTGTCACGGGATTATCATCGGTGGCGCTAAAGCCGATATCGAAGGTGCTGCCCATATCACAAACATGGGCATAAGCCTGATTGTGAATAGTACTATATACTTCTACACAGTAATTGTATGCAGTTCCATTGACCAGACTATTGGCTCCATCTTTGACATATACATCGTTAAAAAAAGCTGTCATTCCTACATCCGTTCCTTCTATTCCCAAATCTCCTGAAAAGTTGGTGCCATCGCGGTAGATTTTAAATCGGTCTGCCAGTTTGGAGTGGTTGAGCCAGGTGATTATTACAGAATCGGGATCAGTGGCGTCAGAGGCCGTAACCAGTGTAGGTGGCTGAAATGGCATAGTCTGGCCTTGTACATTACGGGTGCAAAGGGTAGTACCATTATCTCTTTCACGTATTCTAAGGGTATAATTTTTGGTTAGGTTGGGACCGGTCAAGTGGCGGTAAGTACCAGAGATCAATTCATTCAGCTGGGTGACATTACCAAATACTTCACAATATATTACTCCGGGTATTTCACAGCCTGGTACCATAACCGAGCTACCATCCAGTATTTCCAATACGACTCCCAAAGGATAGTTTCCTGCACCGAGGCACCCACTTTTTGACAGATTCCAATTCAAGTCTATATAGGCATCATTATCATTGACAGTGGCGGAAAAACCCGGTAAACAATTGACACTAATATTAAAATCACCCTGACCTAATCCTGCCTGAGATTCTACAACAATATAATAAGTGCCTATACTTACTTCTGCTTCAATTTGTTCATTGATGAGTACTCCATCTGTCGCACTACTGGCCAAACAGTTAGACAAACCACAGTTAGCATCCAATAAAAAAAGATCTAAATCAGTACCTGCAGTGGTCAAATCAATTTGAAGAATGCCAGCTACTGGGACAGCTACCTCATAGACTATTTCGTGACCAGAATAATCTTTCAAACTACCGCAATAACCTCCATCAAAAAAATCAGTTCCAGCACTGGTGTTTCCACTTTGAGGAACATCGCAAACGATAGGAAATGTACTATCACAAAGATTGGGGCAAGTTGATGTAAGGGTGAATGGGCTGGTTACTCCTGCTACACCATCAATTACAATATAATAAATACCAGAAACGGTCACTGAAAAATTTATATTTTCATCCGTGTTGTTTGACGAAGTGCTGAAAGCCAGACAGTTGTTAAAATCACATATGTTTGAAAGTAAAAACAAGTCGAGATTTTGAGTCAATCCGCTGAGGGTTACATTTAGAAATTCACCAGCTTGCATGGTTATGGCATAGACTAACTCTTTGCCGGAATGGTCAGAAGTGGTTCCGCAATAATTATCAATTGAATTGGTTCCGGTATTGGTATCTCCGTTTATCGTTTGGCCACAGGTAATAGTCGTGGGATTGTCACAGAGGCTGGTGCAAGTTAGACTTAAATCAAAGCTACTTGCTGCTCCAATGTAACCATCTATGACTATATAGTAAATACCCGGGATGTTTACATTATAGAGGATTTGCTCATCCGACAATCCGCTGTTTGTACTTCTCGTTAAGCAATTACTCATACAATCCCCACCCATAAGGAATAAATCTATATCTCCACCTGTTATATTGGTCAAATCTATGGTTACGTTAGTTACGGAGGAAACTGTAAAAGAATAGAAAGCTTCAGGGCCAGTTTCCGAAAAATTGACACAACTGTATGTCGATTTGTTATTGATTCCGCCCACTGTTGTTCCGCTTAGGGTTGCACTACAGGTGATTGGCGTAGCAGCAATGCAAAAAACATCCTCCATAGTAAGGGTAAATGAAGAAGTTGCCCCGGCACGGCCCTCTACAATAATCTGGTAGGTCCCGGGAGAAAGATTTATTGTAATTTCTTCATCTGTTGTGCCACTTTGCATACTTGCTCCCTGGTTAAAGCCCTCATCACAGTTTCCATCCAAAAAAAGGTCCAGATTAGCTTGCAAATTGGTTAAATTAACTTTTATTGTTTTAGAGGATGAAAGTGTAAATTCATACACTATTTCTGGTCCAGAATAATCCGTTGCTGTTCCACCCCACCCGCTGCTTACATTATTAGTTCCTGTACTATTATTTCCCACTATGGGTACACCAAAGCTAATGGGTGTAGTGCCGCTAGAGCATAGTTGAGCTTGAATAGGGGTGAAGGCAGCTCCTACTATCCATAACAGAATACCAATTATTATCACAAAGAATCGAGAAATAGATAATGAGGATTGCATAAGTTTAGTTTTTCTTTTTAATAAAATTTACTATTGAGAGAATTTGCAAAACCTAAGGTTCTATCTTATTAAATCCTGACAACAAGACCGCATATTAGTATTATAAAAAACAGGACAACAGGTGTACTTATCCAGTGAAAAGGATACTTATCAAACGGTTGACCAAACGGTAATATCCGTAATGTCAACCTTCTGATTAATACTATTCTAAGTATAGAAACTATATCCTAACTTGTGGGAACCATTGGTGAGAGGTCAGAGACTTTTTGCCTAATAAATGCAAACGATAATTATGATAGATATCAATACACTTACTTACATTGATCTGAAAAATGTAGTTAAAATTTCAAGAGGAAGTAATGATAAGATGTACACCTACTTAAAGCAGTTCAGTGAATTGATCTCTGAGCGTTCTAAAAAAGTCAAGGAGAGCATGGTAGCTGAAGACCGCACGGCCATGCTTCAAATATTGCATAATATGAGTCCGCAAATACAATTTTTTGGTATTCACGATGTGGCAGAATCCTTAAAAAGAATGGAATGGGATTACAAAACCATATCCATAGATAAGCTTAAACCTATCGTAGAAGACATCCTTCAGAAATTGAATGATGCCGTGGATGAGGTCGAGAATATACTAGATAATAATTACCCCAGAGCATGAAAATTAAAAGTCTCATTATCGACGATGATGCTTTTATGCAAAAATTACTAAAGGATAAACTGAATCAATTTTTTCCTGAAATAACTGTAGTTGATATAGCCAACAGTGGTGCTGATGGGTTGCAAAAAATACAAATACACGATCCTGACCTTATATTTTTGGATGTAGAGATGCCGGATATGACGGGTTTTGAAATGTTGAGTAAACTAGACACCATTGCATTCCAAACTATTTTTATAACCTCCTATTCTCACTATGCTATCAAGGCTATCCGATTTAATGCGTTGGACTATTTGATAAAACCCATTGATCTGGGCGAACTTAAACAGGCCATCAAACGCTACAAAGCCAAGGTTAAAAGAAATATACAATCTGATAATGTAAAACAGGCTCTTTTAAATTTTGATTCAAAAAATGTACTCGATCGAAAATTGACATTGCAAACACAGAACGGCAAACTTCAACTGGCACTGAAAGACATAATCCGTGTAGAAGCAGAACGCAACTACAGCTATATAGTGATGGAAAATGATAAAAAACATCTGATTTCCAAAACCCTGGGTGATTTTGAAGAATTATTAGAAGGCAATGGATTTTTCAGGTGCCATAAATCACATATTATCAATGGTGCACACATCAAGTCGCATCCCAATAGCTATACTATCATGACTACAGATGAGCAAGAAATCCCAATTGCCCGAAGGAAGAGGGAAGCTTTTAAGCTATGGTATGATGGAGAGTGATAATAGTGGGAGTAGGTAAAAATACTGGCAATCAGCATACCCATATGGCAACATTCTACATACATGTATCCTTGATACTCGATACGAATCATATAATAGATTTTCTTGTTGCTGCCGCGAAGGGTATTAGAATTTAATGGATTGTGACCCATTATTATTGATACGCTCCTTTCCACAACCTTAAACAAGAAATATTTTCGAATTGTCTATCATAGGTTATAAGTACGAGCCCCGTTTCAATGGCATGAGCAGCGACCCATATGTCATTTGTAGGGATGGGGCAACCTTTTCTCCTAAGCGCAACAAAAATGTCAGAATAACTTTCGGTTGTTTCGCCCGAGCTGTGTAAGAGAATGACGCCGTTTTTTCTCATAAATTGGGTTAATCGGAATCGGTTCTCTTTTACTTTATTTCCATTTTTAAAGCTGGAAAGTAATTCGGGAAAAACTACAAAAGAAATCGAAATTTTAGACGCATTAAGTACAATTGATACTACATCACTATCATTTCCACTCAAAGCTCTGAATATATTCGTATCAAGACATATTTTTTTCAATTAGCTGATACTCAGGCATCACCGAATCTCAATAAATGTAAATCTCATCCAAAACAACTCATTTTGTGAAAAATGTCTGTTTCCGGAGTGGACTCAATACTTACATTGTCAAACATCTTCATATCATCTTCAAATGTTTTCCATTCTTCAAATGTCCACATTCTTTCAAATCAGATAAATCTCTCAAAGAACATTTCCTGGACTTAATCCAAGCACAAACCTTAGAATCTTTTTAGTGAATTTATTAAGACTCAAGTCTAACTTATCAGCCTCCTCTTTTAACCTCTTGTAAAGTTCATTATCTAGTTTGTGTATTGATATAGACTTCATAAACTATATATTTGGTTCAAAAAAAACTATTTCATGGTTCATAATGCATTGATCATGTTATTGCTCTCTCTTAAAGGAGATTTGAATTTCTTCTGGCAATGGGCTTGTCAGATCAATTCTTCGTATATGCGTCCTATCAATTCTTCCGCTTTATATGGTTTTGGGATGTAATTATTCATTCCTGAATCATAGCAAGAACTAATTTGTGATTTTAACAAACTTGCAGTCATGGCAATGATTGGTATTGATTTTCCTGTGGCGATAGATGCCGCTTCTATTTTGCGGATGGCTCGGGTAACTTCATGTCCATTCATCCCAGGCATTTGCACATCCATTAATATTGCATCGTATTTTTCATTTTGATATTTAGAAATGGCCGATGGCCCATTGTCCACAATGATGATTGTGGCTTTTGGAATATAGTAAGAGAGGTCATCTGAGGCAACCATGGTGTTAAAAGCATTGTCATCCACAAGTAATATTCTGATACTGCCCAGTGAATTCCCCATATCTTTCAGTTCTTTTTCTGAAAGTTGTGTTTGTTTTAACCCGTCGGCAGTGATGAGCGGTAGATCAAATGAGAATGTGCTGCCTCTACCAACATTACTCTCTGCCCATATCTTACCGCCTTGCAATTCCACCAGTTGTTTGGATATACTGAGTCCAAGACCTGTACCGCCATATTTTCTAGTTGTGGTCAAGTCGGCTTGTTCAAAGGAATTAAAAATGTCAATTAGATCGGTGCCAGGTATTCCTTTGCCGCTATCTTCTACCGTAAATAGGAGTTTTTCAACTTCTTTGTTTTGAGATTTAACAAGGGAAATGTGAATGTTACCGGTTTCAGTAAATTTAATAGCATTATCGGCCAGATTAATTAATATTTGGCTGAGCCGTGTAGGGTCTCCCGATATGGTTTGTGGAATATCATCAGCGATACGATAGGATAGTTTTAACGATTTTTCTGCGGCTTTGAATTTCAGAATATCTACAATATTTTTAATGACATTATCTGGACTCATAGAGATCATTTCAAAGTCCATTTTACCCGCTTCAATTTTTGACATATCCAGAATGTCATTAAGAATCACTAGTAGGTTGTCAGAACTTTGGTGGATGGCATTAAGGTAAATATTTTGTTGTTGAAGATGATCATTTCTTTTCAAAATTTTAGTCATACCAGAGATGGCATACATAGGGGTTCTTATCTCGTGGCTCATATTAGCCAGAAATTGTTCTTTAAATTTTTCTGATCTTTCTGCTCTTTCTTTTTGCTTCTCGGCATTCATTTTTTCTACTGCAATTTGTTGATTTTTTTCTTCTAGCAACTTTTTTTCTGCATTTAACAAAATAGCTTCCTGTTGTTTTAATTTTTGAGTGACTCTGAATTGGTAAAACATCCAAAACACTGTACCAAAAATTAAAACGTAAATGCATCTCGCCCACCACCTGTTATACCACACTTCTAATACCTGTATAGGAATAGTTAAAACATTGACCGAGGCATTCCCCCGGTGATCAAAGGCTTTGGCATACAGCGTGTAATTGCCAGGTGAGATTACATTGTAGTGTATAAAATTTTGCGATTGAGGAAGATGCCACTTTATATCAAAATTTTCAAGATAAAAAGCGTATTGATTTTTTATTGGCTGTGCTAGGTTAAGAAGGGCAAAAGTGAAAGTGACGGACTGATCATTATAATTTAATCGTAGTGTCTCAGCACTGTTATTCTCTGGTATTTGCAGATCGATCATCATCTCCTTTTCTCCATCGTATTTCTTAAAGCCAGTCCAGTGTAATCTTGCATTTGGCTGATCTGTTTCGAATTGATCCTTTTGGAAGCTATTAATTCCGTTTTTACCGCCCATATAGATTGTACCGTTAGAAGCCTTATGGGCAGAATATTCATTGAATTGAGGATGGGTGATGCCATCTGATCGGGCGTAGTTTGTAAAAGTTTCTGTAGTTATATCAAATTTAGACAAGCCATTATATGTACCGAGCCACAAGCACTCATCATCAGGTATGATGGTATATACTTTGTCATGACACAGGCCGTCTATTGTTGTAAATTTTTTTGTAATCCCAGTATTGGGATCATAACGTAACAGACCTTGTGCGGAGCCCATCCACAAATAGCCATTGTACCATGTCAAGCCATGAGAAGGGTTAATACGATGCCCGTTATTTGCTATCAATTTTACTATAGTAAAGGTTTCATTCAGTGTGTTAATTTTGTACAATATATTTGATTGTGTACCCCAGATGATTGCTTTTTCTTCCTGATAAGATGCAAATTTGAATAGTGGTGTTTTCTTTTTAACAGACCTAAAAGTTGACGCGGCAAGGTCAAATATTACCATACCTTCATTATACCTGCACCAGATCTGTCCTTGTCCATCTTCAACTATAGGTTCTATACTACCAATTGAATCCAGATACACAAAAGATTCCCAGCTTTGATCAACAGGATTAAAATTAATAAGTCCATGATTATCCGTCCCTATCCAGAGTCGATTATGTGATTTTTCTTTTATTATCTTATTAATTTTCGGCTTTATCCATTTATGGCTTTTTATACTTTTCTTTTGTTTAGATTTTGCCCAATTGATCTTTATACTCGTTTTTTTATTTGGGTCAATTTTATATAAATCACCATCGTCATTTGTTACATAGATAAACCCGGCGTCATCTTCTGAAATATCGTAGAAACTAATTTGACTTTTCCGCACACCATCCTTTCCCATTGGGACATTTAGATAGCTATTAAACAATGTCGGAGTTTTTCTAATTCTGGTGAGACCGCCCTCGCTTTTTGGAGTCCAGATAATGCCATTCTTGTCTTCATAAATATTAAATATATGGTCAGGATAGATCGGGAAATCACCATAAAATTCCAGATATTCATTAACTATATCAAAGCGATAGACATCTCCATTGCGGTTCTTCAGCCAGATATTATGATTATTGTCGAAGACAAAATATACCCAGCTATCCAAAGAAATATTGGATGGTAATTGAAATGATGACAGCTTTCTATTCGCACTCAATTTGGGATACCATAACCTATTATTAACATCGATTATAGGCAGTACACCTTTCATATCTACCTTAATGGGAGACAATTGTTTACTATTGATATCGAGATAATAATAGCCTTGTTTAGTGACCAACCATAAATTTTCGCTTTTATCTGAAACCAAATGTACAAGTCGGTGTGTGAGACGCCCATAAGGCAGTATTATTTCAAAGGTAGAATCCTGTGCATACCGCTCAATGGAGACCATTTCAGGGGATATATCCCATTTAGGAGTACCTGTAATCCAAATCGTATTTTGTGGAGAAATGTATATATCGCTAATGGATCGTGCGTGCAAAGATTTAGGCCTGTGTTCATCATTTCTAAAATGTCTAAACAGCTGGTTTTCTATATTGTAAACAACTAAATCTCCACTAATAGTACCTGCCCAGAGTTTCCCTTCTGCATCAAGATCCAAACTTTTGTATTGGTTTGTCGCTGAAATATCCGTATTAATAATATCGCGTTCAAAATCGTGAAACCCTGCACCGTTATAGTGGTTTAACCCCCCAAAAGTGGATATCCATAAAAACCCATTTTTATCCTCACAAAAATCTAGGACTAACCGGTGAGAAAGACCATCTCTTAATCCGAGGTTTTCTATTTTCAATTCCATCTGAGCTTGCAATAAAATAGTGTTGGTCAGGGTGAAAAAGATAATGAAAAGAAAAAAAAATTGATGTTTAAAATATAATTCAATAGTCATCAAAACTAAATCTGATTGTTACACCAAACAATGTAGTCTGGGAGTCAAAGATAGTCGGATAGTCTGATAGTCAAGAAAGACAGTGGGATAGTCAGGTTGCCTGAAAGCCAGGTAGTCAAATAGTTAAGATGATTTTGACCCATTTCTTTTCTATCAAAGAGTGGAATAGTAGGTGCTAAAATTATTCGAGGTCTTAGAAATCACCTGTAATAATAATTAACATCATTTACTGCAAAGGCAATTTTGAATTCTTTTAAAAAACACAGTGCAACCAGAAAATTACCGAAAATGCAGGCTTTCGGGTTTTCAAAATATGCGTAATTATATATTACAATAATTTATATATAAATA
>JAZGFD010000205.1:0-12665 GCA_036479115.1 Saprospiraceae bacterium
CTGTCTTCCATGGCTGTTTTGGTTTTTGGAGTTAACTTTTTTCTGAGTTCTAGCTCCTTTTTTTATATAATGTTCATTTTCATATTTTATCAACTGAATTGAGCCACCTGAATTGTCAAATTCTACATCCTTACCTTGCATGTCTTCAGTAAATCCATAATCTCCATCAATTTTCAATGAGACTTCTAACCCTTTTTTATTAATAAAATATACTTTCCAAGTCTTATTTTCCTTAACTAATTTTCCTTTTTTCATTCGTTTCCTTTTGAATTTTAAATCCTACAAATCTCATGTCCACATACCCCACTTGTCCTATTTTATTGGCCTCATAGAAGTGGTATGTTTTGATTCCTATTTTTTCTTTATTAGTATCAATTGTTTTGAATTCACCTAAACCTTGTAACTGTTTCTTTATGGTTCCTACCACCGCCATTTGAGTTTCTTCATAATCCATATTATCTATTCTCTCTCGACATTTTAGCTCTATTCCTGATCTCCAATAATGATGTTCCACATTTTCATTGAATATTCTTATTCTCACAATGTCATTACGGTCAATGCTTTCCCAATTTATTATGCCTACCTCCCCATCCTCTATCTTGTCCACTATCAATTCCTGATATGTCCAGAGCACTATAAATCCTTTTTCTATTTTTTTAACAGATTCGACTATATCTTTATTCCTATTTTCTGTATCTCTCATGCTGCATCTTTTTGATCTTTGGTCATATCATCTTTTTTGTTTTCTTTACTCCACTCATTATAGAGCTTCAATACCTCCCATCCATCTATAGCAAAACCATTTTCGCCATCAGTCAGAGTTGCACTTTCCCCGTCAATAATAATTGTCGCCTCTCTCCCTTCCAGCACTCCTCGCCCTATCGCCTTATCACCGCCTATAGCCAGATCAGCCGTCCACAGGTCTTTGAGTACCATGAGTATAAGGGTGATTTCGTCGTGTGAGGGGTTATTAATCGACCATTTTATAGTCAGGTTGGGCTCATCTCCTTTGCTCCACACAGGCCGGGATTGTATCAATGCTCCATCTATTGTACCACCAGTGAAACGGTCTATCTTGATACGAGTCTGCTCTGTATGGACTACATCATTGATGGTGCTTTCTTCTATACGAATTTTGCCTTTCTTGGCTTTAGAATCTCCGTTTATCCCATTTTTATTTTCACGCACATATCCAAACAATTCATCTATTACACAATTGGCATAGTCTTCCCCTTTCAACGTATTCAGTATTTTATACGCTCTATGTCTTATAGCACCTTTGATTGATGAACCGTATAGAATAGGTTGATCGGGTTTCTCATTACGATGAGTATGTACATGATCGGGAGCATCAGCATCTACGAGATAAGATCGAGATAATAATGAGGATTTGATCTTAAATTTAGCATCTACTGAGAAATCTGCCTTTCCTTTGAAATGGATTTTGTCAGTGGGAGACGGTTCAGAAATCAGTTTTGATACATCTCCATCAGCCTCTAGATATTCAAACCACGAATCAACTTTGTTACCTGCCAATTTTTCTTCAAAATCAAAAAAGAAAACTTTGCCAGAATCATCTTTTACCTCCATTTTACCAAACCCACTATTGGTCTTGGCACCAATATGAAAATCATTTTCCAGAATGGAGAGGATGTAAAATGCTGCTTTGAGGTACTTGTCCTTATCAAATCCTTTACGTAGTGTGATTTCTGCCTTAATATCAAAAGTTACTTCTGGTTCTAGTATCTCATAATCGAATTTTCCGCCTTCTTTGGCTTGATTGGTGTCATGGAGTATTTTTACTGCGTCTTTTACTGTAAAATGTGCTGTGTCATTGCCATTGCCATTGCTGATGGAATCTTCTATCATGATGTGACTTTGGGAGCTAATCGGATCATTTTCTTTGGCGTTTTTTGTACCCCATAAGTTGCCTATTATCTCCTTAAATTCATTTATCTCTTCAAATTTTCGCCATATACATCCTGTCAAAACAGAACCCGGAATATATGCTTGGTTGTTTGCCAGCTTAACACAATCCACATCAGACATTGCATCTTCTCCAGACCCAAGAATCAGCGACGACACATTCTTAATCTGTGCTCTGATTATAATTTTACCTATTACTCTATCTTTTTCATTATACCAGCTCATCTTCTTCTTTTTTGGTGTTTTTACTATTAGCTGCTTTGTTCGCTTTACGGAGTGTCTCGAAGTAGGATTGCCACTTTTCTACTTTATCTTTTTCATATGCATTGAGAAGATCGTCATATAGATGCACACTTCTCAGTTTTTTGCCTGCTTCTTTCTCCTTAATGTCGTTAATAAAGTCTTTATACTTTTTTTTGTCCATATGTAGTGCTGCCCACACCCTAGATATTAAGCTATTAGATAATTTTGGAGCATTTTTATCTGTTGCTTGTTTGATACCATCTCTTCTATGTCTTACCTTTTTATGGTTCTCTATTGCTTCCTTTTTTAATTGAGTAAGCAAGTGGTTCGCTGTTTCGAAATCGAATAATTTTTCTACACTTATGTGGCCATTTCCTCTATTGGAATCTATCTCATTGTCCATTACTTCATCAATAACATTTTGACAGGATGATTCATCAAATGCTTCTAGAATCTCCTTGGCATCTTCTTCTTTCATCACTCTTACTCGCCCCATTCCCTGATCCTTCCATTCTCCTATTTGAGATGGTATGGTGATATCATTATTAGTTGCAGTAATTAAGAAGGTCGATCCCGGGGCATATGCCTTTATCTTTCCACTTTTGCATTTCCACATGACATTGTACTGCTCTACATGGGTAATGCGGCTAGCTGCTTTTTCTAGTTTGTATTCCTTTTTATCGAGGTCTAATGCTGATTCAAGACTTTTCTTTGTTGAGCTAGGATACCCAAAGTCATTGAATAAAATCAATGGACTTTCTACTACCAGATACCCTTTTTGGCCTCTGGATATAGTATATGACTCAACAGGACTAGCATCATCTCCTTGTACAGTTTCTAGTTGTATGGAGACTTTTCCATATTGGGCAGATTTGCTTTTGCCTATTTGACAAGTGATTTGAGCACCTCCTACTGATTTGATTAATTCACCCAGTATTTTGTCGCCTCTTTTTTCGGTTAGATCAATGGTGCCGTAAAAAGATTGTCCTCTATCCACCGATTCCATATAAAATATGCCACCCTCATCATCATCTTTCATGCTTCTGCCGGCCGTTCTATTCAGTCTGCTGCTGTGAAAGTGATGTGACTTCGATACTTTTATCTCTTCGGTATTGTCTTTATTCAAATGTGCATTCCACTTTTTAGTGATTGGATTTTTAGTTTCAGAAAGTACATTGATAGGTTTTTTGTGGTTCAAGTACTTTTCCAGTTGGATAGCGTCTGATTTTATAGCTCGACCTTCTTTAGTCAATTGATTAAAAATCAGATTATTCCGGAGGAAGAGCGTTTTGAATAAATCGTTATTTTGTTTAGTATTTAACCCAGTATGTTTTATGAATTGTGATGCCAATATTCCCCTTACTCTGTTTCCTGTAATTTCTTCATCTGTAAAAATGGTGTTCTTTTCTGAAGCCATTGTAGATAACACTATAGGTTCGTCGAGGTGTACAGTGACTTTAATATGATCGGCTGTGGTAGGAGTTGAATTATGAGTTTGTCCTTCAAGTGCCGAATCAACTGATGTTTTATTCTCTGTATCAACTCTTACTTTTATTTTCCCAAACCCCCTATTCCTCCTGAGCCCTGCTCTTCTAAGATTTGATAAGGTGTGTTGTATAAGTTCATCTGCTCCATCTCCTATTTCTATTTCGCCTTGGAATATGATGTCATCATGTACCTTATAGTTAAGTACTCGATAATTTCTCAGACTTCTGTCTTTGGCAATACCATTATCGTCAATAGCAGTTTGTTGGATCACTTTTGTGAAAAATTCCAATAAGTAGGAGCGGTAGAGATTGCTCGGCTCTCCAGTACTTTTTAATTGACTTCTGATTAGATAGTAATCCTTTAAATAGAAATTTGGAATTTCTATGTTGTTGTTTTCAAAATCGAATTGATCGCTTTCACCGAATATCGAATGAATTTTAGCCACAATATAAGCCTCATTTTTCCCTTTCATCTCCATCACTTCTATCATGCTCTCTTTGAGCAGTCCTTTCAAACGTTTGCCAGGAATGTAAGGCAGTCCATACTCGTCAAATATGAGATTGGAGTCGATATTCTCACCACCCTCGCCATTGCTCATAAGGAGATAAGATAGTGGCCTTATATTAATTTTTAACTTCTTCATTTTTTGGTTATCTTTTTATCAAGTAATGGTTCTGGATAAAAATGTAGCATATCAGCCAAATCTACATAAGGAAAATTTGTAAAGCCCTTTGCTTCTTTATCATCTACTAGCTTTCTGGACTTCATCACTTCCATAAAATATTCGATATCGGCTTTTGATTTAAACAAGTTAGCTCGCAGTTCCATTAGTTTGTTCTTTGGCCACGCTTTCTTTTCATCGGTATTGTATACCGTTGATTGTAGTTTTTGTTTTAAAGTTTGCATCGATATCGTAGCCTTTGGAATATCATCTCTAGCATTATCTATTACGAGATATGGGCCATGCTGTCTTGAATGTCTAGTAGGATACTTATTTTCAAGCATCTTTTTAAAATCTCCCGTATACCCCTGCGGCGCCACCATGAAATTGAGCCAGCAGGAATTTTTCTTTTGTTCCTTTTCTGGTATAATTTCTTCAACTATAGATGTTATGTCAGTGCATTTAGATTGTGGTCTGCTCTTTATTTTAGCTTCACCAGCCAGTTTTTCTGCCAATTCGTATGCCCTGTAGAAAGGATATTTAGTATGTACAATAGCCACGCCACCACAACTAGGAATACTCAGACCACCAATACTTTCGTCATTGAGAATCTTGATATATTCCTCAGCAAGATAGATTCCGAGTCTCCCATGACAGATAAAAGTAATATCATCTCCGGCATTGATGATTGGTCTGAAAGGAAGGATGGCTTTGTGAGCATTATTATCATCCTTTGTTCTGGATATTTTTTTAAGTCTTATTTCGCTATCATCGTTGTTATGATCAAAAGCTCCTTTTTTATCAAATAGAGGTATTATTACTTTTTCGACAAGATAGTTCATTGATGATTCTAGCTTGTGTTTTACCAGTCTCGATAGACAACTTAAGCAAGTGGTGTTAGAACTTACATCTTTAACTTCTTTTTTGCATTCAGTACAACTCAAATCTGTACAATTCATAAATTTACTGCCCAGTCCATTGCCATCTATATGCACTACAGCCACATAGCTTTTGTCGTCGTCATCTCCGATTTCATCTATTTCTAAAGGTATATGGAACACATCTCCAACTTTTCTCTGAAAATCATTGTTGCTTGCCTTAGCCGCTCCTATTTTCACTTTTACTTCTTTTGATATCCATTGTACAGGTTCATTATCAGAAGGTTGATAGCTTTCTTCTTGAGCTTCTCCTGAAAATGGACAATCAGCGGCTATACCCGTTTTGTATGGGCGACATTCTGTATAGTTTTGATTTTTGTTTTTGATTAGATCTTTGTTCAGGGTATGGCTTCTGTCTTTCCATGATTTTGAGGTATCATTTAGTGCCATACCAAATTCTAGTTGAATTCCAGGAAAGTACTTTATTATTTTAGAAGAGTATTGAGTTATAATTTTTTCAATGTCAGTCTCATTATTATACTGATAAAGAGCATTGCCGCCACCTTCATAAACTTTGGAAAGTCCGGGATGAGATATTGCAATTTCTTCAAGAGGTTCGAATACTTTATTCCCCATCACCCACGATGCCCCCACCACCGCCTTCAATTTATTACAAGAAAATATATACCCTTGCTTACCGCCAATATCGATTTTCAATAGCTTATTAGTGCCTGCCATCATTTTTCAGGATTTTATGTCGGGTGATTCACTGGTCAAAGTGAGCATTTACGTCAAATTATTTTCAATTTATAATCCGATCCAACGCTCAAAAGCCTAAGATAATGAAAAAAAGAATCTTATTTTCGGATAAAATAATGAAGTGTTCTCATTAATTCTTGAACAAATTTTCATTTATGATAATGTATAAAACGCTAAAATACAATATTTTATATCTGAATATGAACTTAGAATGGGTATTATAAATTTTAGCGACAAGGGTATAAAAAATGCATAATTCAAAATTAGTAAACCTTCTCTTTACTCTGGATAAACCAACATGGAGTAAGTGTAAAAATATCGTTCAAAACCAATATCGGGATACGTCTAACGAGAGAAAAATGTTTGAATATTTTTATAAATACAGGAATGACCTGAAACATAAAAACATTACTAAAAAAGCCGTATTTGCACATATTACCCCTAAGGGGACAGGGCATACCTTCAAAAACACGACCTCCAGACTTTGTAAAACCATCGAAGATTTTGTCATCCACGATGAATTGGATCATGAAAATTACTTATGGAACAGGCAATACATCCTATCAAGATATTACAAGAAAAAGGGAATGAACAAACATTTTCTAGCCGAAATAAATTCTGCAATCGACAGGGAAGCCAAAGAATCTGATTATTCAATATTTAAAAATATTAGGCAATTTCTTTTGTTGCACGAAGCAGCTTTTTCTGAAATCGATTCGGAAAAAATGGTAGGGTATTTCAATAAATCAATTGGGAACCTTTCTAAATTCTATCACAACATGAAAACCTTGTATGAAGTGGAAGAAGAATGCGGTAACAATTTGTTCAATAAAGGTCTCAAGACTAAACCTGATCCTGATGATAACGTACTCACAGAATTTACTTCTCATATGATGAAGCTCGTGCAACGCAAAAGCGATTCGAGCTTTAAAATATTGAGGAATCAACTTGAATCATTGAGTACAGCAAACACTGAAATGTTAGCCCAGCTCACCCTGACTTATCTTATTAATCACTGCTACTATAAGATCAAACAAGGAGAGGATGCCTACGCTCAGGAAGTGCTAGATCTGTACGATCATGGATTGAATTCCAATATCCTTCTCAGTTATGGGAAGATATCAGAAACGGGTTTTCTTAATATTGTAGAGGTCAAGACCAAATTTGCACCTAAAATAAATCATCAAAATTTTGTCGATCAATGGATTGACCTTGTTGAGACCGATCATATTTCTACCGTAAAAAATATCGCTGAGGCATATATTCTTTTTAGCAGCGAAAAGTATAAGGAAACCTTTCGTCTTCTTAACAACATGGTCACACAACAAGCAAATACCAATCTCTACCTTCGTGCGCGATGGATGACCATTTGTTGCTCGTATTCTCTTTACGAAAAATATGGAAATTTAATCAAGGTTCTCGATACTCACAGACGGTTTTTTACCAGACATAAAAAAGAAATGAGTCGCGAAAGTCACCTCGGAAGCATGAACCTGATCAAAGTGATAAAAATGCTACGGAAAGGAATGTCAAAACTGGAAATACAAAAATTTGTAGAATCAACTCCAGTGATGATGAGGTATTGGATAAATAAAGAAATAAAAAAGTGCCCGGTACACTTGGGCACCGGGACTGCCAATGGAGTGGGCGGGAAATTAGATTCCTCCTACGTCCTCAGTGCCAATGAGGCCCAGGATCCATCTCCAAAATTGAGTTAAACTCATAGTTTGTGATTTTAAGGTTAAGTAATTTGATTCAAGAGCTTATTCTATTCGAGTCAGAATAGCTTTTACGCTGGGATTATTAATCATTGCAGAGGCATGCATGCAAAAGGTTAGATTAAAAGCCCACTGTGTAGACGCGATTTTACGATCTTTATAGGTGCGTCGATTTAAAATTTAAAAAGTCTATATTCTTATATGTGTATATATTGTACAAGCATCATAGTATTAGTGCTAACCAGAATTAAGTGGACTATTTATTGATCCACCACTTTCCAAATCTATCTGCGACTTTCTAAGACCTAAGAGTTATTTGATTAAGGTTTTATAAGCAACGAGTATTGATTCACTATAATAAACTAGATTCTCTTTGTTTTAGTTCCTTATTAATGAATAATTCTATCCAAACAGCAATACAGAGCCTGCCATCAATCCTCTTGTCTGAGTAAAAAGTAGAATCCAATATCGGGCTCATTTCGAATACATAAAAAATCTAAAATGTTAACTCAATATGTAACTACTCAAGTGGTGTGCTTTTGAGATAAAAAGTTGCTATTTTATTGCTAGACACAGGCTATTTTTGTATCAGGAGCAGCGCTATTACTAATTTATTTTATAGGTTAGTGAACCTCGATTATGTTGCCACATCTTTGATTTGAGAGGGAAATAGCTGATGTGTAGTGATAAAAGAACTTTTTTTAGTTAAAATTGATACCACCTGAGAAGTTATGATAATATCATCCATAATACTTGTACTGAGCCCAGTCGTAGTAATCCATTTTGGGAAAATTATCCACTTTTAAAGTGAACTCTATAATGAGCTCTTACAACGCTTTAAAATTGAGCCCACTCCGGAAACACACAAAATCAAAAAAGTTTCTTTTGGCGATATTTATATTTTTTTCAATTAGCTGATACTCAGGCATCACCGAATCTCAATAAATGTAAATCTCATCCAAATCAACTCATTTTGTGATAAATGTCTGTTTCTGGAGTGGACTCAAAATTGAGATCAGAAGTTATTTACGCCCACCTGCATAGTTACGTTTATTGTTACTTGACAATACAAATTTTTTCAATTTGAGAATATTTGTTATTACGGATTCTGATAAAGTAGGTTCCTGTCGCATATGATGACACGTCTATTTTGAGGTCTTCACCTGTCAATAATTTTCGATTATATGACATGAGTCTGTGCCCCAAGGGGTGAATCAGGTCAATTGTGACATCTTCTGCTCCACGCTCCATTGGAGTGACGAATATGTAATTTCCAGGCACGTTAGGAATAACAGAAAACTTTTTTAATTTTTCTATACTACCAGTGTTTCCAATCTCATCCGAAGTGGTGAGAGACAGATCATATAGTATGATATTATCTCCTTCTTTTAAGAAGTAAAAATTATTGGGGGCCAATTCCTTGAATGACTGCTTTCCTCCCCCGGGCCAGGATACCACCAGACTATCTATTGAAGAAGAGGCTAGGCCAAAATGAACTATTGTGCTATTATTAGACAAATAACTGCTGCCACCGCTCACTTCCCTAATGAAGCGTCGGCCCTTACTGTACAGCTCCACGAATGCTCCAAATGCACTACTATTAGCATCTGTACCTTCCAGTTTTAATTTTACATAATTATTGTCCTGATTACCTTTATTTATATATATTAATGCCTTCTCATCATTGTCTTCACTTATTCTAACGTTGTTAACTATAATGTCCAAAAGGCCATCATTATTTAAGTCGGCATAGACAGCTCCTCTGGCCTTATGCTCATCATTTAAGCCTGATTGTGCTGATATATCTATAAAATCATCAATGCCGTGATCAAAATGGTATAGTCTGTTTAATTGTGGGTCATCGTAGTCACTAATGGACCCCTTAGCAACATATAGATCCAAGTAAGAGTCGTTATCTACATCTGCAAAAAAAGTCCCCCAGCTATATCCTTTTCCGTCATTTATATTGTAGATGTGAGAGACATCGGTAAATTCAGGCCCAAAATAACCACCTAGATAAAACACATTGTCGCCGATATTGGATATATAATAATCCAAATATCCATTTTCATCAATGTCTCCTATAGCAATTCCCATTCCATCCATTTGCTTATTGACATTGTATTCTTTTGAGTATTCTTGAAAAAAATTGCCATTTTCTTTATTGATATATAACTGATTGGGCGTATACAGCGATCCAAAGTCATTGACCACAAATAGATCAGGATCCATATCGTTATCTATATCTGTAAAACAAGAGACAAGTGTACATCCATCTATATTTTTTGTAAAGAAATCAATCTTGGATTCAAAGTTCCAATTGCCTAGGTTTTCGAAGAAAAAGTTTGGCTCTACCTCTGTTATATTTCTAAAAAATGGAGGCTCCGAGAAATCAATAAAATTACTTACATATATATCAAGGTCGCCATCAAGGTCGGTATCAGCCATTGTAACTGAAGTACTCCACTTTGTCCCAAATAGCCCACTGCCCTCAGTTACATCCTCAAAGAATTTTCCTTTTAGATTCTTAAGGCAAATATTGGATTCTCCTAAATAAGTGGTAATAAACAAGTCTGTAAAACCATCATTATCCAGATCTCCGGCTACTACACCTACAGTATACCTTTCTGATATTATATCAAGTCCTAATTCAGTGGTTACATCTTCAAATGTACCATCTCCAAGATTCATATACATATGATCGGGATACTTTCCTCCTGTAAAGTAAATATCCTCTAAGCCATCATTATTAAAGTCAATGATTGAGATACCACCTGACATCATATTAGGGGCATATGTAGTATGATTAATCCCCATTTCATGGCCTCGTTCTTGAAATACCTGTGCCAACCCTGTATTTGCAATCAGTATTATATAGATAAAGAAGATACATCTAGTCATAACGTCAATCTTTTTTTACAAAAAAAATAACACTCTTTCACTTTATATAACTACTCTAGTGGTGTGCTTTTTCAGCCCAAATAGACACCAACTGAGTAGTTACCACTTTATTAGAAATAATAAAAGGCCGTACCTTAATCAAGATACAGCCTTTTATTATATATAGTACTTTGGTTTATTAAAGGGGCATTTCAAATTGTCGCTTTGGTACAATTTTTATTGTCAAAAAATTTCGCCAAAGCTAGCTGTGTCTCATTATATAGTTAATATAATGTTACCTCTCTGAAGTAATTAGCGACAATCTGAAATGCACCATTTATTAATACCCTGGATTCTGTACCATTAATGGATTAGTATCCATTTCTGCTAGTGGAATCGGCATTGTTATCTCCGGTGCATCGAAACTGAATCCATCTACACTTCCTTGTGTACGTACTACGTCATGGATAGAAAATCCTTCAAAAGAAAGTTCTAGTAACCTCTCATTAAGTACCATACTTTTAGTCACATCACCCATGAGTGATGCGGAAGAAGATCTGGCTCTCAATGCATTTAGATCATTGAGTGGAGTATCTCCCATAGATGTACCCATTTCTACATTTCCTTCGGCACGGATTAAAAACATCTCTGCCATTCTGATCAATGGAATATTGGCAAATTCATTTTTATACTTGGTAGTAAGTCTGCCACCATTCTGAGCACTCTCATAGAAAAAATTAGCTCGCTCATCTGCAGAATCATCAAATAATGCTATATAATCATCTGTCACAGTTACATCACCACCTCTACCACCGTTTCCTTCATCGGCGTAAAATGTGTTTAATTGATTAGATCCTGTCTGTGAGGTAACTTGAAAAGAAAAGATATTTTCAGAACCATCAGAATCATTATTAAATGCATCAGCATAAGTCGCTGCTAGACCATGACCACTACTTGTGATTACAGCATTAGCGGCATCTCTAGCTCCAGCATAATTACCTTGATAGAGATACACACGTGCTAGTAATGCCTGTGCTGCATACTTATCAGCAAAGAAATCATTGCTTTCGGGTAGAAGACCTATGGCTGATTGTAAATCAGATACTATCTGACTATATATGCTAGATGCATCGCTTCTAGCTACAGACAAATCCACAGAATAGTCTAGAATACCATTCACCCTTAGAGGCACACCCATATTACCAGAAGCAAAATGTCGTACCAAATCGAAGTATGTAAGTGCTCTCAAAAATTTAGCCTGTCCTTCAACATTGTTTTTCCTGTCAGCACTACTGGTCACGATAGCTATATTATCCAATACTAAATTAGCTTGATTGATAACCTCATAACTATTATTCCAGAAATTACGTACAAATGTATTATCAGGGAGCATGGTTTTATTTTTAACCTGTCTAGGCTGTATAAATGTACCTCCCCATGTTGAGGCTGAACCACCACCTAGTAGATCTGCCATCATCTGTAATTGACCTCCATATGAAGGACCTTGTCCAGACTCATCATAAGTTCCGATTAAGATATTCTCAATATTGGACTCAGAGACTACAGCTAGGTCTCCCGAGATAGATTGTGCTGGATCTAGCTCCAATCTATCTTCACAACCATATATCATTCCTGATATTATGATTACAATTATTAATTTATATATATTAAATTTCATTTTTCTATTATTTAGAAGTTAATATTTACACCTACAGAAATTGTCTTGGCTGCAGGAGCAGAATAAAATGCTTGCCCTGGAGTAGCATCATTTGCTGCAGTTCTAGCCAATGCATCAGCTCTAGATTCAGGATCATAACCAGGATAGTCAGTAAATGTCAGTAAGTTAACCCCAGTTAAGTATATTCTAGCACTGCTGAATCCTATTGGCTCTAGCAATTCTGATGAGAGATTGTAACTCAGTGTCAAGTTACGCAGTCTTATAAAATTAGCTTTATGTAACCATCTTGTAGAGTGGCCTGCACCATTACCATAGCCAAGTCGCGCTTGGGGTACCTGAGTGATATCCCCTGGATTCTGCCATCTACTTAACTGATCTACAGTCTGATTATCAAACCAATCTGCATTAGAAGATTGGAATCTTCCTCCTGCATT
>JAZGFD010000206.1:0-2233 GCA_036479115.1 Saprospiraceae bacterium
TGGCAAAAACAGGGGGGGTGTGCTTTCTATTAATCAAAATGATAAGCTACTGGCTATTACTGAATAGTTAAGCAAAAAACCGCCTCTAGGCTTAAAAGCTTTAAAGGCAAGACTACACTAGGAGAAATAGATTATAAGAGACTGATTGCATATAGAAAAAATATGATGTTGAAGTAGGATGCACGTCAGGGGCTTGATACATCACTAGTGATCCTATTGGGTTGAAGGGTGGAGTTAATACTTATGCTTATGTAGAGGGGAACCCCCTAAATCTATTTGATTCTATGGGATTAGAATGGGAAATGGCAGATGGCTCTTTCCCACACTGGGCAACTAGAATACTTTTAGGACAAAGAGTTCACCGCTTATTTAGCGAGCATGTCAGGCACTTACCAGAACAATTTCCTGGTACCGGTGAATGGCACGCAGATGATGCATTTGGTGGCACTTTTGGAAATAGAAGACCAGACGCCTATAATTCACGTTCACAAGAAATATGGGAGTTAAAACCAATATCTAACCGAGCTGATGGCCCATTACGTAACCGCGCTGTCAAACAAGTTCAAGACTACTTATCTCTAGGCAACAGGCCTGTTGACCCCCTTGACCCTAAAACAGCCTCATGTGGCGGGTGGAAAGTGGGAGATTCTTCTAACCTATTCTATGAAAATCAATTATTAGGTTATGTAAAAGTAGGTTTAAGAACATTCAGAATAACACTTCGACACGATAGAGCTGGCAAAAATGATGGCTTGGTTTTTTATGAAGCAGAAGAAATTAGCAATACAGCTCGTGAGTTAGTTAAAGAAATTCTAGAAGGTTTAGCCAGAAACCCGTGGTGGTTACTTCCTCCAAGACGTATCCCAACTACCCCGCGACCTCGACCCAGATAACTAATTTAAAGAGTATCATTAATGTTTTCCAAAGACTTAATTAAAAAAATAAGCTTACAAGTAAGAAAACTTGAAGTTAACAAGAATGTTGATAAGGCTCTAATTAAAAAGGGCTACTTCTATTTGCAAGCAGGCATAGATCATGTAAATGATTATTGTGGCTCAGGTAGTTACCTACAGGCAATACAAACTATGATCTACCCTGAAAAACTTGAGGTTAGCAGGAATTTAGATAATATATTATGGAAGGAATTCACTGAACTCCAACAGAAGCATGATGCTATTCCAGTGTCATATTTTGATGAACTTATACAAAATAAAAATATTTCCTGCGGAAAAAAGAAACATATACTGTTTCGTTTCTTTCCTGAAAGGTACTATGAGCTAGAAGATAATTATTTACCAAAAATGGAGAAAATAAGAGAAGAGGAAATAGATGCTTTTTGTACCATATGGAAAGATAAGCACATCGACTTGACACCATACGACAAAGAAACTATTGCCATCAGAAAAAAAATTTACAATTCAGTTATTCTTGATGCTTTTGGCACATTAGGTTTTGAAAAAAGAAATACAAAAGGAGGGCTTATAGTTATTCATAAGAAAATAAATGAACAGATAGCCTTTATAATAGAACCCGTTGGCATGGCTCGACAAGGAATAACCTCACTTGATTGGCACGTATATCTCGGTTCAACTGATAAAAAAATCAAAGATAAATGGTATTGGTTTATTCCGGGGCTTGGATCAAAAAGTTTTGCATCCGGTCTATATGGTGGCTTTAAAAACGCAAGAGAATTAGAAATGTGTCTTCGTGGTAAAGCTGAAATTTATAAAACACAAATACCAGAAATTGAGAAAGTTATACTAGAAGACGAAAACGAGCATCCGCCATAGAGAGTTTGATACTATAATTGCCTTATCCTTACCAAAAAGTTGGTGAGTGCTTTTTAACAAATAAAAAAAACAGTGTAACAACTCAGAGTGTTTAGATTTTGGTTCAGATCAAGACATTTTCGCACGCAGAATGTGAGCATATAAATATATGTGATCATTCGAGTACAAAAATAACGCCGAGCTGAGGCAAAAGGTGAATTCACTGTGTTGATTATACGCTACGAATACAATGGATTACCAAAGACCTGTAAAAGTCTTTAAACAAAAAGACAGCAGCAAAAAACTGATAGCCGAATACAAATACAACACCTTTGGCGAACGCATAAAAAAGACCGCATATTCAAACAGTCAAAAAACCATCACCTATTATTTTTATGACGGGCATACCTTAACGGCTGAAGCCAATGAGCAAGGTGATATTACTAATCAGTACGTTTATCTAA
>JAZGFD010000207.1:0-9454 GCA_036479115.1 Saprospiraceae bacterium
ACACGATGTCAACCCCAGAGATTGGCTTACTTACGTGATCGAAAATATTCAGGATACTAAAATGTCTGAGCTGGATAAGCTGCTGCCCCAAAATTTTGGTGGGGTGTAGTGCGCCGCACGGATACCACTGTAATAGCATTCTGGCTGAATAATAAGAGAGTTGCAAAAACGGAGTAGGAGGAGCGACGCCTAAATGAAGCTTTGCTCTACACCTATTGCTGGTTTATCCATAGAAATATAATCGAAACTCAATATCTCTTTGACCCGTATCCTCTTTAAAAGTGAAGAACACTAAATTTTAACTGTATTTCTACTAAAAACTGTAGTGTTCCATTTCCCAATTTCCCAATTTCCCAATTGAAATATTGATATTCATCAATTGAGTCTGGAGTTCTGATATTACCCTATATTTTTCTTAAGGTTGTTGACAACGTATGCTAAAATTACTTGTAAGTGCTTGATTATCAGGATGATTATTTCTTTTGGAGGCCAATAGCCATAACTATAGATCGAGAAAAAGATGAAGTGTAGAAGATCAATGACTTGCAAATAAAATAAGTAGTACTCAATTTTGTAATCATCATAGAAAGGTTGAATTCCTTTAAGCTCAATAGCCAAGAGCAATGCCCTTGGTTGAGTAACGAATATTGTCATTTGGCGGCATTTTGACCAAAAATGATGACAAGCCTTTCTGGTTGCACGAGATATTAAGTACTTACTAAAGCAACAATGTTTTATTAAACAACTTCTTCAATTTGATTGTGATAAAATATACCTATAGATAGGTATTTTCTCTTATCGCAATCCTCCATATTATTGACTTGATAATGAGAGCCGAACCTGCTATTTCTATTTCTATTGCATTTGCAAAATTTAAAGAATGAGCTTATGAAAAATTCTTTGGTTTTTATTTTCATTGTAGCCCTATCAATGTCAATGTGGGGAATGAAAGGGTTTTCACAAGATGGAAAAATCTTGTGGACATTGGATCACATCGAATATTTTAATGGTGCTGATGGTATATCAGGGAAGCGAAACTTTGGATATTGTCAAAAATATACTTCATGGATGAAATCATCAGCCCAAGATGGAATGGAAATATATTGGGAATGTTATCCTAAAAAATCATCACAAAACCCTGACTTTAAGGCCTATTTTCAAAGTGTTGTGACTGTTCCTCCCCCAAAATCTTTGATAGGTGGTGAGATAGCAAAAGTAGTATTGAAAAATACTTATGAAGTTATTTCAGGTGATGTGAGCAAAAGAGGGGGTTATATTACTTATGAACCAAGTGGTGATCTAAACACTAAACAAAGATCTTATCCTTTTTATAAAAAGACCACTCATTCCTGGATTATTGAACATACTGTTACATTGCATAATAGCAGACGCAACGAATATCGTTATATATCCATGAGTTTCAACAACAATGGCAATGCTGCGGGTAGAGTAAGAATTGTTTACGTCTATAAATGGCATGAAGTAACAGCAGATACTCCGACCCACACTGATCAAATTAATACAACATCAGACGAATCAATAAACGCTAATAATGGTGATGCAATAGGAGACCATGTCATCTCTGATTCCAAATCACACGGCGGACAATTAACCATAAAATGTAACGGTGACAAAATAGAGTTTATCAATGCCAATGGAACCGTATGGCCTCTCCCTGCATATCACCAAAAAACCAATACACCAGCATCGGGGCATATAGGGGAATATTTCAGAGGGCATGGCGGTGCTGCCCGATTTGGGAGGGCCATAGCAGGAGAATATAAAATATTTAATGATGGCTACAGAGTTCACATCTTTGAAAAGTCGGTAATAGTCTGGCGAAATGGCGATGGAAAGCCTGAGGCTACATTGTTGAGTTGTATTAGAAATGATAAATCTCCTACTAGCACTACTGATCAAGAACCATCAGTGGGGTCGTCTACTGGTTCTTCTTCCTCAGGGTCTGGTGATTCACCATGCACAGGACTCAACAAATGCATAGATATCGATCAACGCTATATGACCAAAGGCCGAGAAGTAACCATACCGATATGGTATTGTAAAGCCAATAATCTTACCAATATGGATTTAATAATAACCTACCCTACTTATTGCCTTGATTTTATTAAGTCGATAAAAGGCTCATTAAATAACAAGTCCATGTTTCAATATAATGAGACCTCAACAGGGAGGATTAAGATATCATTTGCGGCGACTGAAGGAGTAAGCGGTACAGGTACAGTAGCCTATCTTACGTTCAAAGTAGTAGGAAGAACGGGAAGCATTTGCAGCATAAAAGGAACAATATTATCTGAAAATAGAAGCTCAGGAAAATCTTCTTCTCGATGTGTTAGTAATGGCCGTGTAAGAGTAGGTAACGCACCGCAAAATACTAACGGAAATGGTTCCACTGGATCAGGTACTGGAGTGAAAAGAGGAGATTGCGATGGAGACGGAAAAATATCAGCTGCTGATGCCTTAGTGGCTCTTTTTATCGCTGTCGAAAAAAGAAAATATGACGATTGCTATGATGTGAATAATGACGACACGGTCAATTCTGTAGATGCCACAATTATCCTGCGAAGATCAGTTGGCATTAACTAACACAGATAGACCTATATAATCGGCATAAAAAATAAACGGATGAAACCACTCTATTTTTTTCTAATATTTCTATGGGCTCTTACTACGCCATTGTTTTCTCAAGTAGCCTTGAGTTTTGAAAATGTCAATGTCAGTGAAGGGTCAACATTTACAATACCTATGCTAATCCAAAATCCATCCTCACTAGCTGCGGCAGATATAGTGGTGAAATACAAACCTGAAGTTTTAGAATTTGTCAGTATATCAAAAGGGCAAATTGCAATGAATGGAATATTAGAATCCAGAGCCACCACAGATGGAGAATTGCTGATAGGATACGTCAATAGTGAAGGAGTTTTGGAGGATGGAAGTTTGTTAAATATAAAATTTAAAGTAAAAGGTAAAGAAGGTATACTAACTCAACTCACATTGGAGGCTGATTGCTATGACATTAACATTGTCGATCTTTTGGTAGACACTCATGGAGGCAATGTATATATTTCTGCTTCGACTAGTTGGTTGTTATATCTTATTGGCATATTATCTTTTCTTTTGCTTGTTTCCTGGTTGTGGAGCAGAAAAAAGAAGAAAAAAGAAAATGAAAAACTTAGACAAGCCAAATTAAAAAGATTACATGAACAAAATAAAGTGACCCAAAATGATCTTGAGCATCAAAAGATAAAAATATCAGAAGATGAAAAAATACCAACCTTGTCACAAGAGGAAGCTGATCTTGAAAAACAGTTAAAACAACTTCGCGAAAAGAAAAAACTTATGGTGGAGGAAGCTGAATTAGAAAAAAAGTTGGATGAAATCAAAAGAAAAAAAAATAAGGAATGACATAAGGATTTAGACGTAAAACCTACCTTACGTTCATCAATTTCATATTTTACTATATAATTCAAATCAGTAGGTGAGAGCAATCAATATATATATTATACTTTTTTCAATCACCTTTTCAGCATTTAGTGAGCAAGCTATAATTGACAGCCTAAATAAAGAATTATCAAATAGTAAGAATGACATTACTTCAGGGTTATTGCATATAGATCCTAATATTGATTTGTTCAAAAAGGTTGGGTTCAGCAATTCTCAGTTTAGGCATTTAGGAGCATCTAAAATGTAAAGGGTATTAGGAAAACACCCCTTAATCAGGTTCTGATTAGGCGGTACATTCCCTTTACCGCCTACTTTCCCATCAAAACTGATAATTTCTGGGTTGGGTTAATTTAATGCTCAAGCATGCTGGTTTTCAGATGGTTTTGAAACATTGTTTTTTGCCGCAACTAAACAGTGGTGGTGCTTTTTAACAAAATTTGACTGGGTTGTGAAGTTGCTTTTCGTCGTTCTGGCAGGGTTTATTTACGCAATTATTATAACTTATTGAAATGCACCTATACGAATCCTCAGCCTAACACTTCAAATATTGCTGTAAGCTCTGCTTTGTTTTTCATTTGAACCTCACCCAATGCTTCACATTTGAACGAGTCTTTGACTTGTGAGTATCCAGTCTCGCTAATTACGATTTGATTCTTTTTGGCAATAGACTGAAGTCTTTGAGCCATATTCACAGCATCTCCTATTACTGTAAAATCCAACCGCTTGAGGCTTTCTGATCCAATGTTGCCGGAGATCATTTCACCACTATTTATTCCGATAGACACCATAGGCTTAAAGGAGATAGTATCTCCAAATACGGGCAGGGTTTCTATGTCTTTTCTCACTAATAGTGCTGTTTTTATAGCCCTATCCAAATAATCGCTATCTCTGAACACCGCCATTATAGCATCGCCTATGAATTTGTCAACATACCCTTCATTTTCAATAATTCTTTTGACCATGATATCAAAATAATTGTTGAGTAATTTTATTACGTCATCAGGAGGTGCGGACTCACTAATGGAGGTAAAACCACATATATCGATAAACATTACAGAAGCTTCTATCGTCTCATTAGCCAATATTGATGCCTCATATTCTCGGCTTCCCATGAAGTTGATCACTGTTTCATCTACATACATTTTGAGGATATTGTTCTCTTTGATAGCTTTGAATGTATTCTTGATTTGACGCACATGATCCAGTGTTTTTTCTATTGTGATGGTCAAATCATCAAAATCTATAGGCTTAGTTATAAAATCAAAAGCTCCCCGATTCATTGCCGTACGGATATTTTCCATATCGCCATATGCTGATACAATTACTGATTTTATCAGTGGTGACGTTTCATTTAGTTTGCTCAGAAGTGTCAACCCGTCCATTTCCGGCATATTGATATCACTCAATATAATATCAATATCTTGTTCCTCATTTATTTTTAATAGAGCGTCCACACCATTGAGGGCAAAGACAAACTCATACTCTTTGTTTTTTATTTTCTTTCGATATTTCTGTCGTATGAGATCTTGAAGATCCATTTCATCATCGACTACTAAAATCTTTGCCATCCATCATTGTTTTTAATTTTTCCTTAAGCAACTTAAAATCCAGAGGTTTAGTAAGAAAATCATCTGCTCCAAGCCTCTTGGCAGTATTATAGTTCTCTTCATCTCCATATGCTGTGATCATCATGACTACAGGTGGTGGCTTAACATATTTATTCTTAATATGATTCAATAAATCCAGACCACTCATCCCAGGCATATTAATATCAGATAGAATTAGTATAGCTTCATGTTTTAGGTTCTTCAATATTTCAATCGCTTCTTCGCCAGAAAAGGCAAAAACGAATTCCATTTCACCATTCTTTACTTCTCTTCTGAATCTTTGCTCGAAGAGAACTTTTACATCTTTTTCATCATCTACGACTAGTATTTTCATATCTAAGTTTCAAGAGGTACAATTTAAATTGTACTTAATTTTTTAATTTAAAATTTATTTGGTAGAACGATAGTGAAAATAGATCCTTCTCCTTCTATTGACTCTACTTTCAATGTTCCACCATGACCATTAGTAATAATATCATAACTCATGGAAAGACCAAGACCAGTACCTTCACCTGTAGGTTTAGTTGTAAAAAATGGCTGAAATATTTTATCCAATACATCACTTGGAATACCATTGCCATTGTCTTTTACGCTTATTTCAATTCCTATTTTAGTCTTTTTAGTTTTCAACCAAACCGTTGGTGCAAATTCTTCGCTTTTTGAAAGTTTCGTATGACTTACAGCGTAAAAAGCATTGGTAATCAAATTTAGGATTACACGTCCGATATCTTGAGTAATTATATTAATAATTTCAATGGAATCATCAAAATCTGTTTTCATGGTGGCATTAAAAGATTTGTCTTTAGCTCTGAGACCATGATAAGCCAGCCTGAGATATTCATCACTTAAGGCATTAATATCGGTTGGTGTTTTTTCTCCGTCACTGGTTCTTGAATGCTCTAGCATACCTTTGACTATGGCATCGGCTCGTTTCCCATGATTATTGATTTTTTCCAAATTTTGTTTTATATCTGAAGCAATCGCTTTGACTTCTTCCATATCGCCTTTGTCAATTTCTGCAATCATCTCTTCAATTAGTTCATTGTTTACTTCCGCAAAATTATTGACAAAGTTGAGAGGGTTCTTTATTTCATGTGCTATCCCAGCAGTAAGTTCTCCTAAGGAAGCCATTTTTTCGGATTGGATGAGTTGAGCCTGAGTAGATTTTAAATCATCAAGGGCGTGTATTAATTCCTCTTTTTGTAAAGTAAGTTCTCCCGTTCGCTCTACTACTAAGTTCTCCAATTCAGCTTTCATAAATTGGGCTTGTTGATATTCTTTTTCTTTTGCTTCCGCTTTTAAACGTTCTTTTTCTAGAGCTTTTCTCTGTCTTCTACTGATAATTAACATAGCCACAAGCCATATAAATGCAAAAGATGAGGCCGTTTCGAAATAGTTTTGCCAAGCAGTATAAGTTGACTGATTGATAAGAATAGTAGCCTGTTCAATCAAATTGACAACCACCAAAGGTAATAATGCAAGGCTCAATGATTTGATAGGAAGAAACTCTTTTCGAATATAAGAGAGGTAGAATAAAAAGAAAGTCAGAATAAGAGCAATCCATACTGTAACAGGCCTGATTAAATCTATTGATGTTTCTAATATTAAAAGTATAATACAAATTGATAGCGCAATAATAAAATACTTTCGCCATAAAGGATAAATTGTTTTAGTCTGCTCATTTGATTGTAGAATCGAGAAAATGACTATTAATATGATAAAATCATTGTGCATAGAGGAAAGGTAAATATTTATATGTTGTCCAACAAAATAATTTTGAATTCTAAAATGTATTAACTTTTATTCCAATAACTATTATATTGATAAATAAATTTTATACTAAGTATTCTGGAACAGATTACCAAAAGATTAATTTTATAACATGCTCCTCATTTATAATATTTGTATTTCTGTTCACAGACAAAGAGATTAGAAATTTCGCTCCCTCTCCATCAAGATCCTTAACAATATCATCATTAGCCAAAATCACAGATTAGCACCGATTTGTGCATTCCACAGATTAATAACTTCTTTCTGATGCCTGTTTACTCTTCTTTTTATTCCTCAACTCTCAAGCCATTCTTAAATCCGTGTAATCCATTAATCCATTTCATACGTGATTTAGACTTTGGGAAGTTCAATCAGAAACTTACTCCCCTTCCCAACTGCACTTTCAACTTTAATCTCACCTCCATGCGCTTTCACAATATCATAACTTAGCGACAACCCCAAACCAGTACCCTGTCCTGTAGGTTTGGTAGTAAAAAAAGGTTGGAAGATTTTGTCTTTTACTTCTTCTGGGATTCCATTTCCATTGTCACTAACTGAGATTTGGATAAGTCCTCCCCCTGCACCCCCTCCAGAGGGAGATACTTCTTCTTGCCTCGCTTTGGAGGGAGTTAACAAGAGTTTTGTAGTCACTGATACAGTAGGCCTATAAGTGTTATCAGAAGATGTAGAACGATCTTGAACAGCATAAAAAGCATTGGTAATCAGATTAAGAATGACACGACCTATATCCGGAGGTATAATATTAATTTTTCCTATTGACTCATCAAAATCTGTTTCCATTATTGCATTGAAGGATTTGTCTTTTGCTCGTAGGCCATGATAAGCTAATCGAAGATATTCATCCACTAATTTATTAATATCAGTAGGAATTTTTTCGCCACTTCTACTGCGACTATGTTGGAGCATATTTTTTACAATGCCATCAGCTCTCTTTCCGTGATAAATTATTTTTAGCTCATTTTCTATCACATCATTTGCAATGGATTCTGCCTCTCTTACATTTCCATCATTCATCTCTTCCTTCATTTCTTCTAGCAACTCGACATTTACCTCAGAGAAATTATTTACAAAATTCAGTGGATTCTGAATCTCGTGTGCTATTCCAGCAGTAAGTTCCCCAAGTGAAGACATTTTTTCTGATTGGATGAGTTGGGCCTGGGCGGATTTTAATTCTTCCAGTGATTTATTTAGAGCTGAATTGGATTCTTCAATGCCCTTTCTTTTTTGCTCCAATTCTTCAATGGTTTCTTCTAACAATATTCCTGTTGTACGTTTTATTTTTTCAGTTCTCCCCAGTTTAAATTCCAAAATCTCAATTTCAGAATCAAGCTTTTTGATTAACTTTAGAAGTGCATTATTTTCCTCTGCACCAAGGTGCTCAAAATTATTTATTGTGCTAAGAATGGATTGGAGAATTGTATTCATACTACCTCTCTCGTAGGGTTATAACACAAGATGATAGATTGTGCATTTCAAGATTGCCACCTTTAGTTCTACCCAACTCTGCATTAGAAAACATTCCAACTAGGGGTACATTCCAAACTTCTTGAATACCTTCTATTTCTTTACTCATTAGAGGGCCAAATGCGATCAATCTGCCAGCACAGGTTAAATAAATCATGGCATCTATATCTGGTGTTTCACTATGGAGATCTTTACATTGGTCAATTACCTCTTCTATAGCATCGAAATCGGGGGGTAATGAAAATTTGATTTTTGACCCTTGCGGTACAGTACCACTACAATAGAAAGAGTGATCATCCCAATTGACTACTAAACCTGGTCGCATAACAGCTTCCCCATTCTCTCTTTGCAATTGTATAGTACAATTGGTAGCTATTTCCATTAATATATCTTTGTTGTCTTGTCTTAAATTGGTCACACCTCCATACTTTGCAGTTATATCTAAAGCAGGTATATCGTTGATGGTATAAACTCTATTTCCTTCACTTTTAGTTACTGTTTTTTCTGTCCCCATGGATTTCCACCCACAAGTGGCTCGCCCCTTCATTTCGACTTTGTCACCATCAAAAGTGAGTACTACCAATCCTCGATTACTTTCCCCTACATTACTAAAGATAAATTGATTGGTCATAGAAAAATTATCACCAGCCATGCAACCAAAAATGTTTACATCTTTACCCACAATGACTTCAAACCCAAAAAGAATTTCTTCTGCATTGGTCTCTAGATTACTTCCAGCTATTAGAAATATTGGTTTGTCAAAATCTGTCATGGATTGTTTGGCAATTTTATGCGATACCTGACGATAACCTTGTTCGCTATACTCTTCAAGATATATTTTGAAAAAATCCTTATTCAAATCTAAGAGTAATATACATGTAGTATCTTTTTCAACTTCATCATCAATAAATTCTCCATTGGTGGTAGCCCCAAATATGGAAATGTCTTGATGAATGAGCACCTTTGATATAGCATCGATATCTTGAGTGATAGCTACAAATACAATGGCAAGAGTAGGTTGAAAATCTACATCAGTACATTTTTGCAATTCAGTTTTAATTTCTTGATCTGATTTTCCTTTGATCGATTTTGCGTGCATTTTATATTTATTGAATTAGTAATATAGTAAA
>JAZGFD010000208.1:0-2649 GCA_036479115.1 Saprospiraceae bacterium
GCAAAAGAACCAGCAACAAGAATGATATCTTTTCCTAAATCATCTTTTTCTAATGCTAAATCATAAACGGGTATAATAGGCATATTATCTCCTATTAATTGCCATTGTTCTATTGAAGTATTCAAACTATACACGCCCCCATCAGTTGCTATAAACAGATCGTCTATACCTAAATTATCACTAATTGCAATATCATTAATTGCAATCTGTGGCAGATTGTATTGTATATGCTCCCAAGACGCTCCTCTATCAATAGACTTATAAATATATGGTGTATTATCATTGTCTTTGTACCCTTGTATTGATAAATAGACCGTATTCTCATCTACTTTTGAAGCTCTGATATCAGATATGTATCTACGAGGTAAACCTTCAGAAATCAGATCCCAACTTGTCCCAAAATCGGAGCTATTCCACACTAATCCATCAGAAGTACCACAATACAAAATTGAATTATCAATTGGGGATTCACATAGTGTTGATATAGAGTGAGAATGTGCAGTTGTCAAATCAACCGTATCTGTGAGAATATCACTTATAGCCATCCATTCGGGCACATCAGATGAGATACTTCTATACATTCTGTCTGTACCGGTATACATCACATCTGAATTGTGTGAGGACATTATATATTGCATATCCCAATTCTTATTTCCTGACAGACCATCACTTGCACCAATATAAGATAACCCGCCATCCAACGTAATCCGAATACGGCCATTCTGAGTTTCTACATAATGAATATCAGGATTTTCGGGATGAAAAATCATCTGAAAACCATCACCTCCAAATATTCTATCCCATTGATTAATACTGTCTTGATAACCACCTGTAGTCCCGTTATCTTGTGCGCCACCGAAGTATTCCCCTTTTTTAAAATCACTTAGTGCTACTCTATAAAACTGGGTAGAAACAATATTTTCGATATCTTCCCATTCTCCACTCCCTTCAATAGATCGATATGCACCACCATCAGTGGCAAGTAATAATTGATTTTCGCTAAATACCAAGTCATGCTTGTCTGCATGAACACTATAAGTGTACCATGGTGGCACAGCAATATTCCAAGTTTCACCACCATCAGAAGTAGAATATGTATCTACACCAAGGATATACAATATATTGTCATCCAAAGGGCTTACTCTTAATTGTCCAAAATACCATCCAAAACCTGACAAGACACTACAGGGTAAACCAGAATCTTCAGCTGTATTAACAGTTGCCCATGTATCTCCTGCATCTGATGTTTTGTATATACCTTTGAGATGATATCCTATACTACAAATCGTATCGGTATTATAATGTGTAAACATTGCAAAAACGACATCTGGATTACTCGGAAACATTGCTAATCCAGGTCTGACAAGGTCGCCATCAGGAAGTCCATTGATCAGTTTAGTCCAATTGTCGCCACCGTCTATAGTTTTATATATTCCCGTTTCTGAGCTTTCTAATATTGATTCTCTATTATTTCTTATTCTTGTCCATGTTGCTGCATATACGATATTAGGATTATTGGGGTGGACTTCTATATCAATCACACCAGTACTATCATTAAGATAGAATACCCTATCCCATTGCGCACCTCCGTTTGATGATTTATAAAGTCCTCTATCCGAATTTCGTTCGAATGGTAGGCCCATACTTGCGGCATATATAATATCTGAATTTGATTGTGAAATGCCGATTTCAGAAATTACACCAGCTTGAGACAATCCAATATTATCCCAAGATACACCTCCATCAGTACTTTTATAAACCCCATTTCCCGTTACTGGGTATCCAGAAATATTATGATCCCCTGTACCTACATATATTACATCACCATTATTGGGGTCATACTTAACATCACTAATAGTTAATATGTCTTGTTTATCAAATATCGGATTCCATGTGCTGCCATTGTCATCGGTCTTGAATATACCTCCAAGAGCATAACCCAACATGATTTCATTGCTATTAATTGGATGAACGGCGATACTATTTATCCGACCACCTATATTACCAGGTCCTTGGACTTCCCACAAACCATTTCTTTTGATGTTTTGATTCTTACTTTTTTTTACCTCAGTCAATGCTTTTCTATAGGCATTTAATGCAAATTTTTCTTCAGGAAAATTCTTAGCAAAGATGTGTGCCTCTGCTGGGAATAATTTATCATTTTGTCTATCAATAAATGACTTGTCTATATCTATTTCAGAATTTGTTTTTGATGGTGTACAATTGATGCCACAGCAAAATAGAATAAGCACAAAATAGAATAACCTCATAGTGTCAAATTTTAAAAATTAAGTTTTATTGTTCATATTCTTTTTTTATATTTTTCGTTTCTAAGTGCGTTCCGTCATTGAATGATAACGGTTAGTGTAAATGGCGTAGTGGCGTTTAGCCACTATGAACATTTTACACATTGTTCTCTGCTGGCGTGTGCCCTGCAAGTCTATCTCGGGTACAAGATAATAATAAAGATAGACGAAACTGTATTAGAGATGAAAGAATCTTGATGTTCTTTTAAAGAAAAGGAATTAAGATGGACTTTCGGTAGGGGTTGATTAGGCAAACCTACCAAACCACCACAAGGTGCTTACCTTTCACGTGATAGTACTGAGCGTTGTGGAAACGGCTGTGATTTCAGTGTTGAAACTCAAT
>JAZGFD010000209.1:0-2529 GCA_036479115.1 Saprospiraceae bacterium
AAAGTTTGAACTCAAGGAAATTCCTACTGGGAAAGAAATCTGTAGAATAAGAATAATCAAACTTATTGATACTGTAAAAAGTGTGCATGTAGATGAAGAAGAAATAGGTGCATTTATAGAACAAATCAATAAAGAACTTGAAGATTTGAGCAGAGAAGAACTAATTAAGAAATTTGTCTCAATGGAGTTTAATAGATTCTTAGAATACTATAGAAATTCAGGTGACTTGAATGCAGCTCCTGGAAAATATAGAGAGGATAGAGGAGGCAGATCAAGAGACAGAGACAGAAGAGGTGGAGATAGAAGAGGCGGAGATAGAGGAGGAGGAGATAGAGGAGGCGGAGATAATTATTCACGGTTTTTTATCAATATTGGAAAAAACCAAAAGATAAGCCCGAAAGATTTGATTATGTTAATCAATAAAAATATGAAAGGCCACACTTTTGGAATAGGGGAAATAGATTTACAGAAAAATTTTAGCTTTTTTGAAGTGGATAAAGGAATAGAGGAGCAGGTAATAAGAGGGTTTAAGGGAACAAAGTTTAAAGATATAAAACTCAATGTAGAAATGGCCAGCCCTAAAGGAGGCGGAAGTGGTCGCCCACCCAGGAAGAAAAAGCCCCATCGAAAAGGTGGAAGAGGGAAAAAATGGTAATAGTCACGGTGCGGTCGCCAAGTATGTCAAAGCATATGAATTTTTGAGGACTACTCAGGTACTTAGGGGGTAAGTACTTAATTAGTGTCTTGCAGAAATTTATACGTTTTTAGAATTTTACATATTCAGTGACTACTCAGGTACCATTAAAAGAGAATTAAGTTTGGACTATTTGCATCATAGTTGAGTGCATATTGAGATTTTTTTATCAAAGTATCACAAACAGACCTAAGGGTACAGAAGACATGTTGACCTGATTTAAAACATGCCAGATATTTTAACCTTGACCTTAGCCATTCTAATAGCACGTTTAAGAACCGATCTATGAATCCTGTAGGGATTTAATATTCGTAGAGTTTATTGTATTAAAGAAATTCGACCCTGTCGGGGTCATATGTACCGATTATCGTCTATTTTTATAATCATATCGACCCTTCAGGTTCAACTCTGGGTTACTATGAATGCGAAAATAGCTTGTGTCTATCAAAAAAATGTATTTTTTAAGTTCAAAAGCACACCACTAGAGTAGTCACCAAAAGACTAATTTGTTATCATTTTTGGTCAAAAATGTCGCCAAATTTAGGTGGTGGCTCTATACAACCAAGGATTTTACCCTTGGCTAAACCGCTTTAAGGCTTTCAGCCTCTCCCCGTTAATTGAACTATTGAGAATTTACCCGTAATATATGCAAACAGGAGATTATCAGTTACTTAATGACGTAGGGGTAGTCGCGATTGTTCTAAATCTATCAATCAGTAATTTGGGATTATTCTGTTTGTTTCTTGCCAAAATCGGCTGGATTTTCCACCATATCCTCGTTAAATATTTACATAATACACAGCTAAAATTCCCTAACCCACGCGTAGCCAAGGCCGTAGTTCTCTCATTATTGAAGGCCATTTTTGCATAATGAATAAAATTAATGCACTATGAACTTAGAGTAGAATGAATTTTGGCTTGAAAACACCTTTATAAAATAGATTCCTCTTTCTAAGAAACTCAAGTTTACCCTGTTTTCTTGACCATTTTTCACTGAAATGACTTGTGTGTGTCTTATTGATCCTGTTTGATCATATATATACATTGTTCCCCTTGTCGTACTATTGTCGTTTTTAAATTTTATCATTGCCACATCAGTTAATGGGTTTGGAGCTATAGAAAAAAAGAATAATTTATCTTCCTTGCCATCAGTAGGAACTAGATTATTTTCCATACAATTGTTAGCATCACCTTCCACCCAATCTGATGGGTTATTTCCCTCACCATCAAAGAGCAGACTCTTGTCATTAGCGAATGATGTTGCAGTAGAATCAGTACTCCAAATATTAGCACTCACAGCAATTGATGATCGTCTATGCCCTGTACTGCCCCATTCTACATAGTCAATGATACTATTAGGGTCTGTATAATTATTGTCTACATATAAGCCCAATTCCCCATCTGAAGATGAATAGTTCAGAACAGAAGCGTTAACCGTAAGATATTCTCCAGGAGCTATAAACACATTGCCACAAATGATATCAAGATCACCTATTATTGAATATACTGGGAATGTGCACAAGAAATAAGATGAAACATCAATAGAATCGTTTCCAATATTCTTTAATTCGACATTTCCATTTGCATTAATTTCATTTAAAATAGGAATACCAACACCTGTCTGAGGGCAAATATCTCCTGAATCATCTCTGGTAACGGTAATGGCATTAGAAAGGTCAAAACAACCTTGAATGTCATTTATATTAGAATCCATATCAAGGCCAATGAGGTCACCTTCATGACTGAGGTGGTAAATGAGACAAATGCCTACTCCAGCTTCATCAAAATCTACCTTTGAAAATATAGGAGGAAGGCCTAGTATTTTTCCACTAGTA
>JAZGFD010000210.1:0-15106 GCA_036479115.1 Saprospiraceae bacterium
AACAACAATTCTTATACTTTAAAGAATAACAAATCCCCCATTACCAAATTCAGTTGGAAGACTTCTAATTGGTTACAACATATTTTTCAATCATTTAGCTTCTTGATGTAATGAATAAAATAGGAGAAGCCATAAGAGAATGTCAAGGGCTTTGGAAAGTAGTATTAGCTATCTACTTGTTTCAGTTTATTTTGGTTTCTACAGTAGGCCTACAGATGAAGCAAATATTGGATGCTTCAATTGGCAATTCGTTGAATATCAATGACTTACATAAAGGTTTTGATTATACCGTATTTAATGATTTTATAAATGTACATGGCGGTTCATTTTCAGTAATGTATGGTCAGATGAGATGGATGGTTTTGATTTACTTTATTTTTGCTTCTTTTATTAGTGGTGGTACTATCTATTTGCTTTCACAAAAAAGAACAACTCTCACTGATTTTTTCAAAGGAGGACTTACTTTTTTTTGGAAATTTTTACTACTCGACATTGTTTTCACATTTGTAATATTGGCCATTCTGGGCATTGTGCTTTTTATTATAGGACAATTATTTAATATTGCACCTACCCAGTTTGATACAGAACTGGTATTTCTCAGATGGACTCTATTAATAAGTATAATATCCATATTTTTAATCGTAACCCTGACCATTTGGAAAATTCATATCAAGTTCTCTTACATTGATTCACAAAGATCATTGTTCCATTCGGTAGGTTCTGGGTTGCAACAATTTTGGAAAAATAAGTGGACTGAAGTGGGAATTACCTTTCTATTTCTAGCACTATCTGTTCTTTTAACTGTAGCAAATTATGCCATTGGTGATCTTCCGTTGTTGCCCATGATTATTCTTATTCAAAGTATAATGGGGCTAAAAATATTTTGGAGAATGGTGTATTATTGGGTGATAGGTATGAATGGAGTTACAAGAAAGGCTTAAAATTTCATAATTATATCTCTTCAGCAATATTATAATTGTCTTTTTCTGAATTATTACGGGCTACCAATTCAGCTAAAAAACCAGTTACAAACAACTGAGTACCAATTATTAAAAGTAAAATACCTAAAAAGAACAAGGGTCTTTCGTCTATAGAAGAGGCTTTCCAAATTAATTTGGATAAAGACAAATATACCAATACGCTAAAACCGATAAAGCTAAATCCAAGCCCCCATGTACCAAAAAAATGCATTGGCTGTTTGGCAAATTTACCAACAAAAAACAAAGACAACAAATCAAGGAATCCACTAATCAGCCGCTTGGTACCAAATTTGGATTGGCCATGTTCTCTTGCTCTGTGCGCCACTATCTTTTCTCCTATTTTGGCATAACCTGCCCATTTAGCTAGAACAGGCATCCATCTGTGCATATCACCATAAACGTGAATGCTTTTTACTACTTCTTTTTTATAAACCTTGAGGCCACAGTTAAAATCATGAAGAGGAATACCACTTACTTTTCGTGCTACAGCATTAAAAAGTTTACTCGGAACCGTTTTTGATATAGGGTCTTGCCTTTTCTTTTTCCATCCCGATATAAGGTCAAAATCGTCTTCTGTAATCATCTTATATAATGCGGGGAGTTCATCAGGGCTGTCTTGAAGGTCAGCATCCATTGAAAAAACTACATCCCCTTCTACTCTATGAAACCCTTCGCTCAGAGCAGCAGACTTGCCGTAATTTCTTCTGAATTTTATGCCTTTTATATTCCCATGTTTCTCTTTCAGGCCACAAATAACCTTCCATGAGCCATCTGTGCTCCCATCATCAATAAAAATTATCTCATATGAATAACCATTTTTATCCATTACAGAATCTATCCACCGATATAACTCTGGTAAAGATTTACTTTCGTTGAGAAGAGGAATGACAATCGATATATCCATATATTAAATACCTGAGACAGGTTAATGCCTGATACAAAGGTATTTATATATTAATAAAAGAGTTAAACTAATAGCTCTTTTTTATTATTGCACTAACAATTAGACTGATAATAAGGCCGATAATACATCCACCCATCCATCCTACTATGGCCTGGCCAAAAGTTTGATGTTCTATTTCTTCCGCAGCTGCTTCTAGTTGATCATTCATTTGGTCTTGCATTTCCTCACTCAACCCAAACATTTCAGACATCCATTGGCCCGCTTCAGCTACCACTTCTTTTTGCACATCAATAAGAGTAGGGTCAAAGAAATTAACTTGAAAATATTGATGCAAAAGCGAAATTAATGATCCTATAGCCCATACTAGAAAGGTTATCTTCACTCCTTCGCCAAAACTTAAAAACCCATCCTGCATTTCTCTTATCTCTCGTCCTGCCATTACCATACAAGCTATTGGGACAGCAAAAGTTAAAATAGTTGTTAACGTTCCAGTAAATATCATTTTAGGTGCAACAAACTGAAATATGGTATTGAGAATTACGAAAAAAAACCCATAAATAAGACCCCATTTTAGTGCAGGATGATTTAACATATCGCTTACAGTTTTAGTGAAGTACAAATGTAGGAAACAGATGTACTTTAATGAGTATTAATATCTCAAATTATTAATTAGAATGACATAAAACTGTTAAAGCGACTTGTGAGAGCCATCACAATACCCTGGATTGTTCGTCTTTTTACATGTGCACAGGTATACAGTTTTTGATTCTTCAGCAGTCATTCTCAATGGTGTAAAGTCAGTACCTTCTTTGTGTTTTCCATCACAAAAGGGCTGATTTGACGATAACCCACATGTACACCATGAGTACGATTTCCCTGCCTCTATTTCTACAGCTATTGGAGCTGTTCCTGCTATTTTTGGTTTATCCATTATATTTTATTTGTTGGGCAAAATACGAATATTTTAGTCACTTAGTCACTTAGTCACTTAGTCACTTAGTCACTTAGTTGTTTAGTCACTTAGTCGTTTAGTTGTTTAGTCATTTAGTCATTTAGTCATTTAGTCGTTTAGTCACTTAGTCACTTAGTCGTTTAGTTGTTTAGTCGTTTAGTCACTTAGTCACTTAGTCGTTTAGTTGTTTAGTCATTTAGTCGTTTAGTCACTTAGTCGTTTAGTTGTTTAGTCACTTAGTCGTTTAGTTGTTTAGTCACTTAGTCACTTAGTCACTTAGTCATTTAGTTGTTTAGTCACTTAGTCATTTAGTTGTTTAGTCACTTAGTCGTTTAGTCACTTAGTCGTTTAGTTGTTTAGTTGTTTAGTCACTTAGTCGTTTAGTTGTTTAGTTGTTTAGTCACTTAGTCGTTTAGTCGTTTAGTCACTTAGTCACTAAAAATTAATTTGGATAGACTAATACAGTCACTACAGGTGGTGTGATTTTTTAGCCAAAATTAATACTACCTGTAGTTACATAATATAAGCAGTTTTTATATGAAGAATAGTTGAGGTAGGTAAAGGGAGGAAGCAAAAAAAAATTGGCCTTATCCGGGAGGACAAGACCAATGAATCAAATAACCCAAACCTTATTCTTAAAACTTGTCATAAGTTCTTAATGCAAATATATGTAAATATGTATTAAAAATTTTCTAAAAATTTCTCAAACAAAAAAAGAATGTAATAATGTTCATGTATTTATATAAATGTAACTACTCCTTAGTGCTTTTTGAATATAAATGGCCTACTCTTTTTCAAATCAAAGCTCATTTGAGTTGTAATAACAGCGCTATTGCTACTCAAATAGCTGCAGGGTAGTGAGAAAAGAGTCGAAATTAACAAAAATTGACTGTGACGGAATAGTACACTAGTGCTCTGTCAAGCTATAATTGACGAGTGATTTGGAATCTTTTAAGCCTGCACATCGTTGAAAAATCACTCATTTAGCTCGCTAAAGTCATAAGTTCTCCGCCTTGTTCAGCTTCAAAAAATTCATCAAACCCAACCCGTCATTTAACACTTGACTGAGCACTATATAACTTTAGAAATGAGTCGATTTGGATTGTTATTACCTCTAATAATTAGAGTAGTCACTATAGCTTTTAAAAAAAGGAAATAAATATAATACCTATTAAAGCAGGAATACCTTGAATATAGAATATCCTTTTACTTACTGAAATGCCTCCATAAATTCCTGCTACAAGCACACACCCTAAAAAGAAAAGGGCAATATTATCACTCCATTGAAGATCAGAAATGAGCAATGACCATATTAGACCTGCCGCTAAGAATCCGTTGTACAATCCTTGATTTGCAGCCATGGCTTTTGTAGGCTCAAACAAATCATCAGGCAACATTTTAAATACCTTTTTTCCTTTTGTAGTCCATACAAACATTTCTAACCATAAGAAATAGAGGTGGAGTAAGATTACAATAATTATAACTGCCTTGATGAGGATTTCCATAGTGATAATAAGATTGATATTCGCTAAACTTACAGAATATATATTTAATCAATTCTTACAACCCATGTCTTCCTTGGATTTAGAATCATTATTTGGAAAACAATAACCTGATAGCACACTGTTCGGCATGTAGCGCTCCATATCATAATCATACAAAGCGTAGGTTAAAAAATCAATAAGGTCATTTCTTTCTTTCTTAGTCAAGTCTAATCTAGTGAGGGGCATTAGTTCATCGGGTACATTTGTATTTTGCGATTTTGCGTTAATTTTAAAGTCCACTACTTCTTCGATCTCATTCTTGCTGCTACCATGAAAGAAAGTAGCATAATCTTTAAGGTTATACAGCTGTGGCACTTTAAACTTGTAATTATCAGAATCGTCTTTTGTAAACGAAGCTCTCCCTAATAGTCTCGGATCATCAGCGGATGTATTAAGCCCTCCTATCTCGTGCATATCTGGTGTGCCAAGAGCATAAAATTTAGTAGAGCCAAGAGCAGGACTGTTGTGACATTTATAACATTCTGCTTTTCCAAAGAACACCAAACCTCCTAATTTTTGATTGATGGTCATGGCGTTATTGTCCCCTTTTAAAAAATCTTGAAAAGGGGATTGATTAGTAAGAATAGTACGCAAATATGCGCTTAGTGCAAAACTTGCAGTAACTGGTGAATACCTCTCTTCTTTGTTTATTTCTGGAAAGGCCTCATCAAACATATCGGCATAGCCAAAATCATACAATACTTTATCATTGATAGCCATGCGATGCAAGTGTAACCCCTCTATATTTTGTGCTTCAAGACCTACATAGCCAGTATTATTGATTTCGGCAAGCCCTGTCCAATTGGCTTCTGTATCTACATTTTGGTCGTTGGCTCCAAAAGTGCCACTCCATAACGTGTTGGTCATAAAAGTCACATTCATTACCGTGAGTGGCCGGTTGCCTTGTGCGTCTATTTCAGATTCTTGATAACTTGGCATTAATGTTCTAAAACTTCCATTATCACCAAAACCTTGACCGCCATCAGCGATGCCTTGCATTCTACCTGGTAAAAACCCTTTATTAGGCACATGGCAGCTCGAACAAGAATAGGTTTCATACGATTCTGGTCTTAGAGAATTTTGAGCTAAGCCAGTTTCAAAAAATAATTGTTGCCCCAATTCCACTTTCTCACGAGTGATTGGATTATTGGAATCTTGATTAGGAAGCGCTTTATAATCTCTACTATCTGGCATGACATAGTGATCAATATTGCCAGTAATAGACGACGCTACTATTGCCTTGCGTAGTTGTGATTCTAAGGAACTTTTAATATCATTTGCACATGACATGCACATGATAAATAAAACCACAACAAGGGTGAATTGTGTTTTCATCATATTAGGATGCTCAAAGTATAATACGAAGTAATTCAATTTTGAATCCAGAGATATGATGAATGCATCTTATGTCAAATACTTTATAAAACCTTCGTAAGGTTGGAGAGGTTGTTTTAAGAAATAGTCTGACACCGTTATGAAGAAATATCTATACTGCATTGTTGCATCTTAGCTTATCCAAATGTATAAAGATGAGCCCACTCCGGAAACACACAAAATCAAAAAAGTTTCTTTTGGCGATCTTTATATTTTTTTTTTAATGAGCTGATACTCAGGCATCACCGAATCTCAATAAATGTAAATCTCATCCAAAACAACTCATTTTGTGAAAAATGTCTGTTTCTGGAGTGGACTCAAAGATGAGTCCACTTTGAAAACTGACAAAATAAAAAAAATCACTTTGACAAGCTCTGCATAAATCTTTTGGCGATATTTTCATTTGTTCAATTAGCTGGTACTCAGGTATCATCGAGCTTTCATTTTTTTTATCGTCATCTGTGAGCCACTCATTAAATCTACTCTACAGTCGAAGAGTTATGCACAAGACAGATTTTTTTATAATTAATAAAATATACCTGTGTAGTTGTAACAACTCAGGAGGAGTCAATTTTGGACAAAAAAAGTTCTTTTTATACCATAATTTCAACTATTTTTTTCGCCATAGCTCTATTATACCTTAAAAAATGAGCTTTAATTGGCAAGAAAATAACAATTTTTACCTCCCTGAATGGGAGACAGACCTCAAATGTGCCCACATGAGTAAGTTATGTGTAGTTTAATCTTATAAAGTTCGTGGCTATTTCAAAAATATTTCTTAAAACTGATCATTTGTAAACTTTAAACCCTCTGTTTTACATTGTATATAAATACAACATAGCATGAACTACTCAGGGGGCATTAATTTTTACTCAAAAGCGCCCCAACTGAATAGTTATACTTAACAATAATCAAATACAAATTATGAAATATATCCTATTTGCAATGGCACTTCTATTCAGCTATTCTTCGAAAGCTCAATTTGGAGATTTTCTAAAGAAAGTAGATAAAATAAAAAATGATGTACTTAAAGAAGATAAGGGCTTAGATATTGGCGGAGCACTAAAAGAAGCATTAGAAGAAGGTACACGGGTATCAGTAGAGACGCTTTCCGCAAAAAATGGGTATTACAAAAGTCCATTCAAAATATTGATTCCAAAAGAAGCCCAAAAGGTAGTTTCAGCTGTATCAAGAATCCCAGGATTTAAAAATGTAGAAAAGGACTTATTGGAAAAAATGAATCAGGCTGCGGAACTGGCCGCTAAGGAAGCCACACCTATATTCGTGGCTGCTATAAAAGGCATTACTTTTAAAGACGCAACCGAAATACTTATGGGAGCAGAAAATGCCGCTACTGAATATTTGGACAATAGCTCCAGAGACAAATTATACAAGACCTTCTTACCTATAATACAGACAGCTTTAGACAAAGTAAGTGCACGGAAGTATTGGGCTGATATTGTATCCCAGTACAATAAAATTCCATTCACGAAAAAAGTAAACCCAAAATTGGACGACCACGTTAATACCAAAGCTCTTGATGGATTGTTTGGGCTGATACAAGTCAAAGAAAAAGAAATCAGGGACGATGTAGGACAAAGAACATCTCCGCTAATTCAGAGAGTTTTTGCAAAGCAGGATAAATAAAAGGTAACTACTAAGCAGCAATCAAATTTTGTTAAAAACGACTCTTTTTCCGCTACTCTTCGGCTATTTGAGCAGTAATAGCGCTGCTATTACTGCTCAAATGAGCCTTGACTGGCAATAAAATAGCATTTTTTTATTCAAAAAGCACTGCGGCTGAGTAGTTACAAAAAAGTAGCCCATTAGTGTAGAATTTTGACAAATAGCATTATAAGTAAAGGTCAATTCAAGACCTCTTTGACTTTCAAACATAAATAGAGCATTTCCCGTCCTATCTCCTCTACCTTTTCATTGTATGTCATAGATTCCATGGCTGTATTATCAGCTGTCTTAGGGTCGAGGTATGGTAATGATAATTTATCAGAAGCACCTACTACAATTGGACAATTTTTATCAGCATCATTACATACCATTATTGCAATAAAGTTTTTTTGTGGATTCACATCATGGTCATATGTTTTGGAAAACATAGTTTGTTTCAGAGGAGAAATGTCAGTGATATATATGTAACCAGGATTATTAAGATTGTCATCAACAGTAAATCTGAACCCAAAACATTCAAAAGCACTTACTATTCGGTAATTAAGTGCGGTAGCCTCAGTGCCACCGGAGTAAACATGAATGCCGTCTATTTTTAGATGATGAGCAGTAAGCCGAAGTAAAAATTCCGCTATTTGAGAGCGTCGAGAATTGTGTGTACAAATGATAATAATGTTACTACGAGCTGAATTTTGGAGGGGAGAACATATAATCTCAGCTAAAATATTCAAATCCTGTTTTCGGTTTGTACTTATGGAATCAAGTTCTCCAATCCTATCTTGAATAAATAATTCAAAATTATCATCCATAAATGGTTTGTTTTTTATGAGGATGGCTGAAAAACACTTGTATTGAAGCAGATTATCCACATACCAAATCAAGACTACAGAGCAGGTTTTTTGCTTCTACTACATACTCTTCAGGCACTACAATTTCAGATCCAGAATTACCCATAGCAGCAACACCAACACTAAAAAGTAAACTTTCATTTGTTATTTTAAAAGGAATCTCCGCAGTAGCCAGTGCATGTTTTATTAATGTCATACTCATCGGATTTGACGTGCTATAAATTGTGCTTAATTTCATGTATATAAGATACGAATTAAATTTATCAATGTCAAAAATTTAGTAAATCTCCATCTTCCTCCATATCGTCAAGCATAGAAGCCAAAGGATCAATAAATGTCATATTAGAATCTATTAATGTCTTGCCAATTACCTGATATTCAGCCAGTCCATGAAGTACCAATTCCATAAAAAATGGTTCTTCATTTTTAGCGACCTTTTTATGCTGTACTAATTTTCTGAGACCTTGCACACTATTCAGTTTCTTCTGATATGTTTTGTTAGAATCATCTACTAAAAATTCAGTTTTGTTTTTTCCAGAAAACCATGCCTTGATCACTCCATAAGGATCTTTTTCTTCCATCTTCATGGCCTCATTAGGGCTTATAAAATGTTCATCAAATTTTTCTTTGATCGCATTGCTTAAAAGGCTTAAAGCTACATTGTACGAGCCTTCTTGTTCACCTTCATATACCAGTTCCATTTTGCCTGTAAGGGCTGGGATAATACCCCAAAAATCAGTGATCCTTACCGAAGTAGTTTTTTCATTATTGATCAGCATCCTACGCTCAGCAGTGCTTACGAGGTTTTCTAATGCGGATATACTCATCCGAGCGGAGATTCCACTTTTTTCATCGACAAATTGAGATACACGAGCATGAAATGAAATTAGTTCTAGTAATATTCTTACTTCATCAGATATGATAACTGTTTCTTTTTGAACACCCGTTAGTGACGCTTCCTGTGTTGTAATTTTTTGAGCTGCACTAAGTGTACGCGGATAGTGAGTAAGTATCTGTGATTCTATTCTGTCTTTCAGTGGGGTTACGATACTTCCTCTATTGGTGTAATCCTCTGGGTTGGCCGTAAAAACAAACTGAATGTCTAAAGGAAATCTCAATTTAAAACCCCTAATTTGAAGGTCTCCTTCTTGAAGGATATTAAAAAGAGAAACCTGTATTCTCGGTTGTAGATCAGGTAATTCGTTGATGATAAATATTGATCTATTGGCTCTTGGTACTAATCCGAAATGAATCACTCTTTCATCAGAATAATTTAATTTTAGACTGGCTGCCTTAATAGGGTCGATATCACCAATAAGATCTGCTACACTCACGTCAGGAGTTGCCAATTTTTCTACAAATCTATCGCTATGATGCACCCATGATATAGGGGTTTTATCGCCCATTTTTTTTACTTTATCAATGGCATGTCTGCTCAATGGCACCAAAGGATCATCATTGATTTCAGAACCTTCTACTATAGGCATATATTCATCTAAAAGCTGAGTCATTAGCCTTGCTATTCTTGTTTTGGCCTGACCTCTTAGCCCAAGCAATAATATATTGTGTCTCGACAAAATAGCTCTTTCCAAATCAGGAATCACAGTATCATCAAAACCTACAATACCTTCAAATACAGTTTTTCCTGATTGCAATCTTTTTATTAAGTTTTTACGCATCTCTTCCTTCACAGATAGTGATGTATAGCCTGCTTTTTTAAGCTGCCCTAGGGTTTTAATTTTCTTTATATCCAAATTATATACTTTACTTTTTATTATTAATTTTCTTTATTTTAAAACTTTTTATGGCTTCAGGATGATTAGGTGCGTTTCAGATGATCATCTTTTATTTTGGCAAGATAACATTACGTTAGATAAAATAATTGCTACATCTTACTTTGGCGGAGAATTAATTATTGTGTAACTACTCAGGAGGTATCAATTTTTTGCTCAAAAGCGCACCATCGGAGAAGTTACAGTATTGGGACAAAGGGATATTTTTAAATTATTCTGGTTATAAATCCCTCGTTCATTATTCATTTCTTTTTCCTTTTATTCTCATTATAATCTCTAAAAATAAATTCACCCAGTCCCTTCAGAGAACTATAAAATGCCTTTCCTTGATTGGCTCTAGTAAACTGATCAACAAAAGTTCTTAGATAAGGGTCACTTGCAATCATAAATGTTGTAATAGGGATGTGTAATTTTCGACATTTTACTGCCAAACCCAAAGTCCTATTTAATATTCTTCGGTCTAACCCGAAAGCGTTTTTATAGTACTTCTTGCCTTTTTTTATGCAAGTTGGTTTGCCATCTGTGATCATCATGATCTGCTTATTGGTGCTCTTTCTTCTGCGTAAAATATTCATAGCAAGATCAAGGCCTGCCACTGTATTGGTGTGAAAGGGGCCCACTTGCAAATAGGGCAAATCTTTAATTTCAATCTGCCAAGCATCATTACCGAATACAATTATATCCAATGTATCTTTAGGATATCGAGTTTTTATTAATTCTGCCAATGCCATTGCTACTTTCTTGGCTGGGGTGATACGATCTTCTCCGTACAAAATCATGGAGTGGGATATATCTATCATAAGTACAGTGCTCGTCTGTGTTTTATAGAAAGTTTCATGTACTACCAAATCTTCCTGTGTAAGGATAAATTCATCAATGCCATGATTGATGTGTGCATTTTTAATAGATTCAGAAATGGCTATATTTTCTAATGAATCGCCAAATTTAAAGGCCCGTAATTCAGCCGTTTGTTCATCACCTTGGCCTGTCATCTTAGTAGAATGGTTGCCTGTTTTGGATTTTTTAAGATCATCAAAAATATCATCCAAGGCCTTTTTACGGAGTTCAATTTCCATTTTGGCGGTTAAGCCTATTCCGTCTTTCCCATGATGACCTTGATCGGAGATGTATCCCTGATCAATGAGGTCTTGAATAAAATCAGCTATTCCATAATTGTCATCAGTAAGATTGTATTGTTTGTCAAGTTCAGTAAGCCAAGAGAGGGCTTCTGATACATCACCTGATGTATATACTAACAGATCTTTGAAAATATTCAATAGGCGAGAAAATGGATCTTCACTGTCATCATGAGGTATATAATTTTCAAAGCGCCATCCTATCATTGGTTATATATGGTATTTAAATTCAAATTTAACAACTAAATAAAAGGTATATACTCAGGTGGAGCCAATTTGGGATAAATAAATCCTTTTTCTTCCATATTTCAACTATTTTTTTTTACCACAGCTCGCCTATGTTTCAAAAAATGAGCTTTATTTGAAAAAAAACAAAAATTTACCTGCCTAAATGACAGACAGGCCTCAAAAGCGCCCATCTGGATAGTTACAATAAAAGAAGAAAAGTTGTAAATGACATATTTTTTATCAACTTCTATTATGAAGCTACTCAGATGTCATCATATGAGCTGTAAAAAGCTCTTGTATCACCTATTTTTGCTATTTTATTTCTCAAATCGAAGATATGGCAACATAATCGAGATTCCTTAACACATGAGATAAGTTAATAGAGGCAGAGCTAATGTTGTAAAAATATAAAAATTGACCTAAAAAGAACTTTTATTCATCCAAAATGAACTCAACGTTAGTAGTTGCTAAAAAACTAGCCTCCTGAAAAATTACCAAAAAACTATACCTAGGGATAGGTGCTTAATTGATAAAATAAGAGTTATTTGTTTAACAATAAAAACATAGAATATGGTTTTGATGACAAAAATATCCCCTCGAGAAAAAGAAGTACTTTACCTTATTGCGCATGAGTATACTACGCATGAAATAGCTCTAGAACTTTTTATTTCTTTTCATACGGTCATCTCTCACCGAAAAAATTTATTGACTAAAATGGACGTGAAAAATATGGCTGGCTTAGTAAGAAAAGGTTATGAAACTGGCCTATTACATTTTCAACTTCATCCCGTCTATTGATATGTCTAATGTGACAATAATGATTGTGGAAGATGAGGCTTTGATAGCCCATGATATAGCACGAAGAGTAAAAAAAATGGGGTATGATGTTGCGGCTATCAAACATAGCAGTGATGATGCACTTGCATACCTTAGTATTCACACTCCAGATATTATACTTTGTGATATAAATATAAATGGAGATAAAGATGGTATAGATGTAGCAGACTATGTACAAAATAATAAAAAAATACCCCTTGTTTTTATTACGGCACTATCAGATAAAGGCACTCTAGAAAGAGCAAAAAAGACATTGCCTTATGGCTATATTATAAAACCATTTGATAATCATGATTTGCTTACTGCTATAGAAATGGCTCTATACAAACACAGCACAGAAATGGAAAAACTTGCTTTGAGTCTAGATAAGGTAAATAAGATGGCTTCAGAGTCAGTATCAAAAAGAGAATTTGAAATGTTGCAAGATATCACAGAAGGGCTTACTAATAATCAAATTAGTGAAAAGAGATTTATTGCAGTGAGTACAGTTAAATATCATATAAGTCGACTTTTGGAAAAGATGGGCGCATCCAATAGAGCGGATGCTCTTCATAAGATTATTGATCTATTGACTCATTAAAAGAATTAGTAACCAATCAAGTGGAGCCAAATTTTTTATCTCAAAAGCGCCCACCTGAGGAGTTACAAAAATTATTAAAGAAAGGAAATTGAAAAATGAAATGAAAAAAAAATTAGAAAATGAAATTAAACATGAAATGGCCAGTAATTGGGCCAAATATTTTCTAGAAAGTATAGAAAAGAGGCTAGAAGAAAGCCTTGATGACATTTCTAAAAATACATTAGAAATCACTACTCAGCAGTAGTGTTTTTTGAATTGAAATGGATTGTTTTTTTTTTAATCAAGGCTCATTTGAGTCGTAATAGAAGCGCCTTTGCTAATCTAATAGCCGCAGAGTAACGTAAAAAGAAACGTTTTTAACAAAAATTGTCTGTGAGTAGTTACATTGAAACAATAGTAGCTTTTCAGGTGGTGTATCATTGTAAAAAACTTTTTTGGTCAAAATTTATAACACGTGAGTAGTTACAAACATTAGATTATCGTCTCATCGGAGTAGCAAAAGTCTGCACCCAATACTCTTTATTTCGAGCCACAGCAAAGTGGAACATATTGTTGCTCATAAGCATTTTACAATGGGATTCGCTCTTTATCCAGTCTTTCATTACTTCGTGAAAATCATGTTGCCCCATGGCAATATTCTCACCCACAAATTTCCATTTATACCCAATCTTATCAAGTCTTATACCGGCATCATCACCTTCTTTTGATAAATGAGCAAAATGATCATTATCTCTCATGTATGTGGCGTATTCTAAAGAAACATTATAAAGTTTTTCGTGCCAATAGATTTTGTGTACAGGAGGCATATATGTACCACCACAGCGCAATCCTACACTTCTTACATCATTAATTTCTTGTGTAATTAGATTTATAGAATTACTGGGCAACTGGGCATTTAATTTGTGACTTATAAATATCAAAATTATAGAAAAAAGGAATTTTATCATATACCTTATTGGTAGGGGTTTTCTATATTTATTTTGCGTATGCTTGTAATTTTCATGTATTCATTAGCCAAAACCCTTATTTACTATCATGTTGATATAGACAAAAAAAACGTTGCCCACCTTATGACGCGTAAGCTTGAATGATGTCATCGCAACTCATATTAAGCATTTCGTATACTTCTGAAAACCCGTTATTATAATAAGGATCAGGCACTGCTCTGTTTTCCCCTGAGTAAGTAAAATTTAAAATGAGTTTAACGAGTTGTCTGTCCTCCTCGTTTCTGGCAATAGAACATATATTCTGATAATTAGAAGAATCCATGACCAGAATAAGATCAAAGCCATCAAAATCAGATTGCACGAATTGGCGTGACCGCTGGTCTCTAATTTCGATTCCGTTTTTTTGCGCAATATCTATGCTCCTTTGGTCTGGTAATTTTCCATCGTGATAGCCCGCTGTGCCTGCAGAATCTACAGTCCAGTTTAATCCATGCCTTTTTATCTTTTCTTTCATTATACCTTCTGCCAAGGGAGATCTACAGATATTTCCCAAGCATACCATCAATATTCTCAAATTCTTAAATCTTTATTTTTAATTAAAATTGATACTGCTTGAGTATAATCTGTATTTGATGAGTTTGCTTTTTAAAGGGGTTGTCTACTACTGAGTAAAATTTACCCATTGTGCTTTATCCCACATCCGATAGCCTTGGTAAAACTAGGATCAGGACTATTTCCTAACTTTATGGCTTTTACTGCATTATCAATATAATTTATACTAGCAGAGGCGGCATTTCGTGCATTATTATCTATGGCACCAATATATCTTACTACTCTTTCTTTATCTAAGACGAAAGCATGTGGGGTGCGAGTGGCGCCGTATTTAGGAAATACCGACTGTCCTTCATCAAATAAATATGGAAAAGGAAAATTCTTATCATTAGCCCTCTCTTTCATCTTTTCAAAGCTATCACCAGATTTGATTTCAGGATCATTAGGATTAATAGCAATAACTGGAAATCCTTTGTGGGCCCACTTGTGGTGAAGGGATATGATTCTATCTTCATACATCACAGAATACGGGCAGCTATTGCATGTAAAAACAATAATATACCCTTCTGCATCAGGATAATCACTAAGACTTACTTTTTCATCAGTAGTACCCATGAGGTTAAAATCTGTAGCTATATCTCCTACTTTGTGTCCATCTTCTATGATAGAAAAGGACATTAATAAGAAAATAAAAATAGCAATTAAGGCTCCGAAATATTTTTTCATGAAAATTTATTTTGGAAGTTGA
>JAZGFD010000211.1:0-9493 GCA_036479115.1 Saprospiraceae bacterium
GGTAATACTTGGCACTTTGCTATTAGAAACGGCATTAATCAGTTTGGCTCCGTTTTTTATTATGCCTCCCTCTTCGTATGCTTTCCCTACCATATATCCTGTGGTATTTTGTATAAATAGAAGAGGAATATTGTTTTTGTTAGATAATTGAATAAATTGAGCTCCTTTGTTGGCTGATTCAGAAAAGATAACGCCATTATTGGCTAAAACTCCTATTGGATAACCATGTATTTTTGTCCATCCACATACCAATGTATTTCCGTATTCAGCTTTGAATTCTGAAAATTTAGAACCATCTGTAATCCTTAATATTAATTCTCTTACATCAAATGATGATTTAAGGTCAGCAGGCACAACTCCAAGAATTTCATCCGCCTCAAACAAGGGTTCTTCTACTTTTTCCGTAGGTGTAAAATGAGGCTTTTCTACGGCTATAAATTCCATTAATTCTCTAGCTATTCTTATTGCATCATTTTCATCTTCTGCGAGGTAATCAGACACACCAGATACTCTACTATGCATATCGGCGCCTCCTAATTCCTCATCGGTTGAGACTTCGTTAGTTGCCATTTTTACCAAAGGAGGACCTGCTAAAAACACCTTAGCCGCTTTCTTTTGAAAAATGGCAAAATCGGACATCCCTGGCACATATGCTCCTCCAGCAGTAGCATTACCAAAAACTATAGAAATAGTAGGAATACCCATTTCAGACCGTCGTGTAATTTCTCTAAATGCCTCTCCTCCATAATTAAATATTTTGGCTTGATCAGGAAGGTTAGCGCCCCCACTCTCTACTAAATTAATCGTTGGTAATTTATTTTCTCTTGTGATTTTACCTATCCGCAATCCTTTAAAAGCTGTAGCGAAATCAACTGATCCTCCCTTTCGTGTGCCTACATTGCTATTGATCATACACATTTTGCCATGTACCAATCCCATGCCAGACACATTTGTTCCTCCTGCACCAAATCCACCTTTAATGCCCATTCCTGCTAAGGGCATCAGTTCAAGAAATGGGCTGTCTCTGTCTAATAATAGTTCGATCCGCTCCCGAGCTAGGAGTTTTCCTCTTTTTCTAGCTCTTTCTATATGCTTTTCTTTGCCTTGAAATCGGCTTTTTTCCATTTCTGCATTCAGCTTCTCCACCAGCTTCAACATAAGGGTATAATTGGTCTTATAAGATTGGCTATTTGTATTGATATTTGATTCTAAAATTCTCATATTTAAAAATTAATAAGTTTTTCCAAATCTATATCAAAAGGTGGCCCCAGATTTTCAAAATAATCTACTCCGAAAAATTTATGGAATGATATCACTCCTTTTTTTGTAAGGTGAGGCAACAGAATACTCCAAATCATTTTCTCTCCATCTTCTGATGTCCTTTCTCCTCTTATTATTTGCTGTGACAACCAGAAAAAAGTCAGCATCCATGTGATAAACGCAATATTCTTATACGTACCTTTAATATTTTCAGGTTTCATATTACCTAATTCTATGGCAAAAGCTATGGCGGCCTCATTATTTATAATCGTTTGAGATGTCATTTCTCTAAATTCTTTTTTCAAAACAGGGTGGTTGAGCATATGTCTGTCTAAAAAAATAAAAGCATATTCTTTTTGGAGTTTATAATAACGTTGTACTTCATCATGCAAATTTTCAAAAGAAGGGAGTTTCCTAGATTTTAATTGAGACTTACTGGCTTTAGTCCACATCTGTGTTGAAATAGCCTCCAGTAGAGCCACTTTGTTAGGAAAATGATAAGTCAAGTTACCCCGACTCATATTTAGTGAAGATGCCAATTCATTGAGTGAAACAGCTCTAAATCCCTTTATGTTGAAAAGCCGAATTGCTTCTTTTGTTATTTTTCTTCTGGTAGACATCTATAGGCAAGTTAATACAAACTAACTTTTTAGTCAAGTTCGCCTAGTATATTTGTTATGTCTTAGTTAGTGGCTGAACGAAAACTCAACAAAATTTGAAATAGTTTACATCGACAAGCTCTGCACAAAACTTTTGGCGATACTTTATTTTTTTTCAATTCGCTGATACTCTTGCACCACGGAATCTCAAAAAACTTAATTTTTATCCAAAATATTCCATTTCATAAAATTGGGCAGTTTTCATTCAGGCAATAATTAGTGAATCTCGATTATTTCGCCATATCTTCAATTTGAAGTGATAATAGCGGCAGGATAATGAGGAAAGAGTTTTTCTAACCAAAATTAACCCTGTATAAATTGCACCTTTTTAGTTTTGATGAGTTTTCGTTCAACCACTAGTTAGTATATTTAACACGTTTTATTTCAAAATAATACTAAATCCATACATTCATTTATTGTAACTACTCAAGTAGATGCTTTTGAGATAAAAATTTGTTGTTTTTTTTTGTCAGGCGAGGCTCATTTTTTCAGAATAGCAGAGTTATTGTTAAAAAAATAGTCGAAGAATAATGAGAAAAGAACTTTTTTAGCCAAATTTGACCCCACCTGAGTTACCATTTATTGAAAAAAATAAAAAATAGAATTACTATGAAAAAAACACTCTACATACTTTCTCTCCTCTTTTTGATCTCATGTAGTGCAACTACTGTATTAACGCCTCCTACCGCACTGACTCAGGAGACACCTATGGCGGCAAAAGAAAAAATGCCTGATGTTGCCAAAATAGATGCCTTTATCCAAAGCTATATTGACGAAGGAAAACTGCCAGGTGGGACATTCTATGCCGCTCATAAAGGCAAGGTGATATATCACAAGTCTTTTGGCAATAAATATGTTGCTACTGCTTACACCAATAATGATATTTATCGAATAGCATCAATGACTAAAGCCATTACTACAGTAGCGATTATGCAACTTTATGAACAAGGTAGGCTCAAGTTAGACGATCCTTTAGAAAAATACATTCCTGCTTTTGCTGAGCCAGTTGTATTACAAAAATTAAATCAAAGAGATTCCTCATTTACAACCACACCTGCTGGCAAAAGTATTACTCTCAGGCATTTACTCACCCATACTTCTGGTCTCTATTATGGCCTATTTGAAGGTGGTGATCGCTTTGCAGCTTATATTAAATCAAATATTGAAGAGTTTGGTTTTGCTGCACCAGGGCTTACTACTTCACAGATGGCTAATATGGTAGCAAAAGCACCCCTAGCGCATAAACCTGGAGAACAATGGACATATGGTTTGAATATGGATATACTAGGAGCTGTAGTAGAAGTGATAAGTAAAGTGGAACTGGATGAATATTTTCAAAAGAATATTTTTAATCCTATCGGCATGAAAAACACAGCATTTAATATACCCAAATCAAAACACGCTCAGATTGTACCGTTGTATACGTATGACAAAACAGGTAAGTTGAAAATAGATGAATCTGAACTATGGATGTTTCCTGCTTTGCCAGACGAAGGTTGCTATTTTGGTGGTGGTGGCTTGTCATCTACAGCTAAAGACTATGGCCTGTTTGTCCAGATGCTACTAGACAATGGTCAATCCAATGGAGGGCAAATTTTGTCAAGGCATACAGTAGAATTTATGGCAACGGAACAAATAGCCCATCTCAATAAGCAAGGTAAGGGTATGACTTCGATTCCAGGTATTAGTTTTTGTCTAGGTCATGCTCTTGTGACTTCTGATGGAGGAGGAATCGGACCTCATAAACCGGGTACATACAGTTGGGGAGGATATTTTAATTCTAAATGGTGGGTAGATAAAGAAGAAGAACTAGTCTTTGTAGGCATGACAAATGTGCTTCCATTCCCATATTCAGAGTTTTGGGATAGGTTATATCCAATTATTTATGCTACAATAGAGTAATCCTAATAAAAGGGCTCAAATGTTAAAATTATTTAACAAGACATATATGTGACTCTACAAAATTGTAGTCGTCATAATAACGATTGTTTTCAATTGGTTTTTTGGGGTTTTAAGGTCTTCCGCTAGGAAGGCCTTTTTTTTTAGTATAATCCTCCTATACCCAAACGACAAGACATTTCGATTTTGATAGACTAAAGTGACTTTAATATCAAGAGCGCACAAAGAAGAGATATATAAAACCCTGCCGCTACAATATGCTCTACCCTTTAATTCAAGGAGTTTTACAATATCTTATTCTACTTTTCACGCAATATATCTTATGTTTATCATTCAAAATAAACTTATTGATAATGTCTAGACTCTTTTTTATAATAGTTATTATTGGTTCAATTTCAATTTTTAACACCCAAGTTATTGCCCAAAGTGTAACTTCAGATCAAACTATATTTTTAGTAAGACATGCTGAAAAAGCTGACGACGGCACACGTGACCCTGATCTCAATGCAAAAGGAAAAAGAAGGGCTTTAAAACTGGCAGAAATGCTCATCTCTTTTGACATTGCAATAATTTATTCTACTGATTATAAGAGAACCAGGCAAACAGCTGCACCTTTAGCAGATGCTTTGGGATTAGAAGTAAAGCTGTATGACCCCAGATCAAAAGTCGTCATCGCAGATGTGAAAACCGGATCAGGTAACATCTTAATAGTAGGCCATTCTAACACTACGCCTATGGTAACAAATGCAATTTTGGGTGAGGCTAAATATAAGCAACTTGATGAAAAAGAATATACTAAATTGTTCATCCTAGCTCGTGTATCAGGAGCATATGGTAGCGCTATTTCGGAATTTTAGAAAAAAAATGAAAATGGGTAACTACTCCTTTTTGTATCAATTTTATCTAAAAAAAACTCTTTTTTATTACTCAAAAGCACAATACCGGAGTAGTTAGGGGCTGAACGAAAACTCATCAAAAATAAAAATAGTTCACTTCTTCAAGCTCTGCATAAAACTTTTAGCCATATTTTAATTTAATAATCAAGTTTACCATTAGTCCATATTAAAAAAAAATTGTCCTTAAGGTGGGCGCTTTTGAGATAAAAATTTGTTATTTTTTTACCAGATAAAACTCATTTCTTGAGGCCTAGATGAGTTATGGCGAAAGAAATAGCTGTAATATGGTAGAAAAAAATTTGCCAAAATTGACTCCACCTGAGTAGATACAAAAGATATACTTAAAATGGAATTTAAAGATACCCAGACATTTTTAGACTATTACACAAAAATTAAGAATAGAACTAGAAGACTTTTTGAATATATTCCTAGTGCAAAAATAGAGTGGACTTACCAAACTGGCAAATTTACAATTGGAGATATAATAAGACATTTAGCTAATATTGAACGAATGATGTATGCAGAAAATGTACAACAAAAACCCAGTTTATATGAAGGCTGCGGCACCAATTATGCAAATGGATATAACAATGTGATTAAATTTTATACCAAGCAAAATTCAGCATCAATGGCAATATTTTCAAAATTGAGTAATGAAGATCTAATGAAAAAATGTAAAACACCAGCAGGAATTGAAATAACAATCTGGAAATGGATGAGGTTAATGGTAGAACATGAAATCCATCATAGAGGACAAATCTACATCTACTTAGGAATGCTCAATGTAGAAACTCCTCCACTATATGAATTGACATCAGAGCAAGTAATAAAGAATTCGTTTAAATAAAAGGCAACAACTCCGGTGGGCGCTTTTGAGACCTGTCTGCCAAACAGGTAGGGAAAAATTTGCTAGTTTTTAGCTACAATGAAAGTAGAAAAGCCGAATTAGTAGAAAATTTAGGAAGGTGAACATTATTAATAAAGCAAGCTTGATTTTACTAAATAATAAACACAATGTAACTACTCCGGTGGCGTGCTTTTGAGATAAAAAATTGCTATTTTTTTGCTAGAAACAGGCTATTTTTTTGTTAATAGCAGCGCTATGACTAACATATTTTATGTGCTAGTGAATCTCGATTATGTTGCCATATCTTCGATTTGAGACATAAATTGGCGAAGTATAGTGATAAAAGAACTTTTTTTAGCCAAAATTGATACTACCTGAGTAGTTACAATACAATAAGAAACTGATTAGAAAAAAATGCAAAACGGCTAGTGGGGATAAACGCGCCACCATCGTTTGCACAAAGCCTTACTGTCATGTGTAAACACAAAAATTTGTCTTCATTTTTAGTTAAAAATGTTGCCAAATCGCAACATTCGCTACTCTACCAAGGGCGTTGCACTTGGCTATTCAGCTTAAAGGCCTTTAGCCTTTCTATATTAAGTACAATATTGAGTACTTACTTTATTTTTTTCAACTCGCTGATACTCAGGTATCAGCGAATCTTAAAAAACTAAATTATCATCCAAAATATTCTATTTCATAAAATTCGAAAATTTCCGATCAAACACTAGTGCTGTGTCAAGTGTTAAATAGTGGGTGGAATTTGATGAATATTTTGAGGCTGAACAAGGCGAGAAATTTACGATTTTAGCGAGCTAAATGAGTGATTTCCCAACGATGTGCAGGTTTAAAAAATTCCAAATGACCCATCATTTATAGCTTGACAGAGCAATAGTGCTCTGTCAAGTGTTAAATGACGGGTCAGCTTTGCGCATAATTTGATCCTGAACGAGGCAAAAAAACGCAGTCATTGCAGTAGATATGGCGAGTATTTTTAACAAAGAGCAGGTTCAAAAGATGCCAAAGTTACCCGTCAATTTATCCTTGACAGAGCACTAGTTACGATTATGACAATATTTAATGTTCAATTCTAAAAAAATGAGTATTCAAAATCACAGCATGGTAGTGTCAAAAACTGCACACTACTCTACCTTTGGCAATCTTAATAAAAATACTACTAAATACGTCTGGATAGTTATGCATGGCTATGGTCAATTGGCCAGTAGGATGATTAAAAAATTTGATTTTTTAAATCCCAATGAACATTTTGTTGTGGCTGCTGAAGGCTTAAATAGATTTTATTGGGATGGCAAAGGTGACAGGTACCCAGTATCTTGCTGGATGACGAGAGAAAACAGATATGATGAAATCGAAGATTTTACCACATATCTACAATCTCTTCATGATCGATACTGCCGACACATCAATCAAAATACAAAAATCATCTTCTTTGGGTTTTCACAAGGCTGTGCTACTATGTGGAGATGGATACATTCTCATCAGCCCCAATATGACATTGCTGTGAATTGGGCAGGATGGATACCTGAAGATATCAGTTATACCCACCTTAAAGGCTATTTAAAAGATAAAAAACATTATTTAGTGTATGGATCAGAAGATCATTTTCTAACTGAAAAGGCCGTTGGGGATATTAAGAATGTAATTAGGCAAAATACCCTTGAAGTAAATATCCAACAATTTGATGGTGGTCATAAGATTGTGAGAGATGCTTTTGAGCGTTTTGTGGCAAAAGAAATATTATAAAGAACAATAATGAGAACCATTTTCAGTGCCTGACGTATCCCCGAAAATGAATAATGAGCCCACTTCGGAAACACAAAAAATCAAAAAAGTTTCTTTTTACGGAGTGGACTCAATAATACAATTCTCATTAACAACCATTCATTTTGTAAAAAAATGAAAGATTTCGATTAACTGATATCTAAAATAGATCAATCATTTTAAGAATATACTTTGTGAGATGGCATCGGCTTCTTATCTTTTTGGCAGATTAAGTATGTCATGAGAAATTTAAAAACAGATTACTTCGAAGATTTGAGGCTTTTTAGCAATTGGAAGCATATATTTTGGACATCAGTATTGCTTCTTCTTTTATTCACACTGCCCTTTCTTGTTAAGACATACTACCTTTCATTCGTTAATCTGATGGCCGTAAATGTCATCGTAGCCTTAGGATTGAACCTCCTTGTTGGAAATACTGGGCAAATATCATTGGGTCATGCAGGGTTTGTGGCTATTGGTGCATATGCCTCAGTTATGTTTATGAATATGGGTTTGCCATTTATTGGTGCATTTCTACTTTCTGGAATAATTGCAGCATTTTTTGGATTTTTATTGGGTCTACCATCTTTAAAATTGGAAGGCCCATATTTAGCAATTACGACGTTAGCTTTTGGGCTAGCTGTATCGATATTAATAGGTCGCATGGATTTTCTGGGTGGCAGAATGGGTATGTCAGTGCCAAAAGTGAACTTAAATTGGACAGGCCTCAAATACGATCAGTCATTATATTACCTTATTATTATCATTACCATCATGAGTGTCATTATGACGCGTAATATTCTAAAAAGCAGAATAGGCAGAGCATTTCAGGCTATCAGAGACAGTGATATTGCAGCAGAGGCAATCGGGATTAATATATCAAAATACAAACTTTATGCTTTTGGGTTGAGTGCCTTTTTAGCTGGGTTAGCCGGGTCATTATTGGCACTATATCTGGGATTTATCACCCCTAATTCGACCATGTTTACCTTCATGGGATCTATTACCTTTTTTGCAATCGTAGTATTGGGAGGTTTGGGTTTTGTGGCAGGATCGGTAATGGGAGCCATAGTTATGACTTTTTTAAACTTACAGCTAGAAAATGTAGTAGATATGCCTCTGGTTGGGCCATTGTTGTATCAATTTTCAGAAATATTCATGAGTACTACAGGTATAGCCAATGTATCATGGGTATTTACAGGCCTGATTCTTATATTGGTAATACTATTTGAGCCATTAGGCCTATATGGTCTTTGGATAAGATTTAAAACGTACTTGATGAGGTGGCCATTTTGAATAAAATTAAAAAAATGATAACTACTCAGGTGGTGTGATTTCGAGTGCTATCTACCAAACAGACAGGTAAAAGATAGATACCACATGGGTAGTTACAGAAAATGAAAATATGTTAATACAACTCATTGTCAGCAGTCTGGTCATCGGAAGTATATACTCATTGATAGCACTCGCTATGAGCATTACTTATAAAGCTTCCGAGATCCCTAATTTCGCTCAGGGCGAAATGGCCATGATTTCCACATTTATCACTTTTGTGTTGTTAAACAGTGGTGGCTTGAGTTTTTATCCAGCTATTCTAATTACCATTTTATTTTCTTTTTGCTTGGGCTTATTATTAGAATTTGTCTTTTTACGGAGGGCAAAAAACCCTACACCGTTAAGTTTTATTGTTATTACTATTGGGTTTCAATTAATGCTCTATGGAATAGCAGGATGGAAATGGGGCAGTGACCAACGCCAGATCAATCTTCCATTTTCTGAATCAAAGGTAATATTTCAAAATGAGGTAGTTGCCATTACAGAACTCAATCTGGCTACTTTAATCATAGCAATCGCAGTGCTCATCCTCATTTTTGTTTTGGTGCAAAAAACAAAGCTAGGGTTGGCCATGAAGGCCTGCCAGCAAAATGTGAATGCCTCAAAAATGAATGGTATACCATCTGATAAAATATTGGCCATAAGCTTTGGCATAAGTTCGGTAGTAGGCACTATAGCAGGAGTACTTGTAGCTCCTATTATTACTTTAGATCCTTCAATGATGTGGGATCCATTGTTAAAAGGATTCGCAGCTGCTGTACTAGGTGGCATGAAAAGCTTATATGGAGTAGTGATAGGAGGGTTCCTTTTGGGGA
>JAZGFD010000212.1:0-2560 GCA_036479115.1 Saprospiraceae bacterium
GGAATTAAGTAATGGTGCATTTAGACGACGTTATTTTTCTTCTGGTAAAGGCGGGAAAACCGGAGTTATGCCATTGCATAATGAGGATTTTCCCAACGTAGAACAGAAGATAAAGAACAAGTATAAATGTCTTAGGTTTCTTTCAGAAACTACTCTCCATTCACTATTCGTTAGGACCGACCTTTGTAGTCCTGCTTCCTTCAGATCTGGGGTCACCACCAACACCCTTGCAGCTTACTAATGTTTCCAGTTGTCACACTGGCACATAAGGGACTTGCACCCTCTAGAATCTATAGCTATCTTGCAGGATAGCTGCCCATGTTGGGCACACACAAAGTGTATAAATCATTGGGCAATAAGTCGTTAAATGAAAATTATAGATATAAATAAAATTCACGGTAAACTGAGAATGAAGAGCTTCGAAATGCCCAACGCTTCATACACAAACCGCTATAAATAAAATTGTCTCTCCCTGTGAATTTACTTTTTTATAGCTTGATAGTATCGTGTTAATTCTTCTTTTGCTTTTGGGAATAATAATAAAAGGCCTATCATATTGGGAAACACCAATGCCAATATCATCGCGTCTGAAAATTTTATAACGGCATCTAGTGTTACTGCCGAACCTAAAACTGTAAATATTAAGAAAATGACCTTATATGTTAGATCCATACTTTTGCTCCTTCCAAAAAGGTATTTCCAAGCCTGAAGGCCATAATATGACCATGCTAAAATCGTAGAAAATGCAAATAATATTACAGCAAAGACCAATAAATATGAAAAGCCAGGGATGACAGAATCAAAAGCCATTGAAGTAAGATTTACACCTCCGATTCGTTCTCCAGTTGCTATAATTAACGCATTATTATTGACCACATCACCATAAGTAAAAACTCCGTCCATATTAAAAATAATAATAACAAGAGCAGTCATGGTACATATGATAACTGTATCAATAAATGGCTCTAATAGTCCAACCAAGCCTTCGGATGCTGCATATCGGGTTCTTACCGTGGAGTGTGCTATTGCTGCTGATCCTGCTCCAGCTTCATTAGAAAATGCGGCCCTTCTAAAACCTTGTATCATTACCCCTATGATACCACCTGTAATAGTAGCTCGTGGGCTAAATGCATCAGAAAATATAGCTCTAAACGCATCATCTACAAGATCAACATTGCTCAGAATGATAAAAAGTGCAGCAAATACATAGACGATTGCCATAAATGGGACTATACGTGATGTAACATTAGCAATCCTTTTGATACCACCAATTATAACAATACCCGCTAATACTGCTATTATAACACCTATTATTGTACCAGCAGCACCACTTTCAATTCCAAAACGATTAACAATTTGTGCTGCAGCTTGATTGGATTGAAAAGCATTCCCTCCTCCAAATGATGCTCCTATACAGAGCACAGCGAAAATAACACTTAAGGTTTTTCCTACGTTTTTCAATCCCTTTTCTTTCAGGCCTTTAGAAAGATAAAACATTGGCCCTCCAAAGACATTTCCTTGTGCATCTATTTCTCGATATTTCACGCCTAAAGTGCATTCTACAAATTTAGATGACATACCCAATAAGCCAGCTATAATCATCCAGAAAGTAGCACCTGGGCCACCTATAGTGATGGCCACTGCCACCATTGATATATTTCCCAACCCTACTGTGCCAGATACTGCTGTTGCCAAAGCCTGAAAATGATTTACCTCACCTATGTGGCTTTCGTCTTTTATGGTATCCTGCACATCTTCATTATGAGTAATGAGATTTTCAGATGATGAACCTTCATTTTTATCAAGATAATCATATTTGCCTCTTACCACTCTTATGGCCATTGGGAACCGAAGGACATTAATGAATTTAAAATAAAAAGTAAAAAATAATGCCCCAGAGAGTAATAGAATTAAAACAAGAGGGATACTATGCCCAGCTATATTAATAGGAGTGAAAATGAAATTCTCCCACCACACAGCTATTGGCATAAATGCGTCATTGATGCGCTCATCAAGGCTAGAAGTAATAAAAGTTAGTAACATGAGTATCTATTATTTTGTGAGAAATACTTACCACTGCTCAACAGTTAAAAAATGTGGAAGAATCTAATGCCTATAAGTTGAATGTCGAATGGAAAAACCCATAGTTCCAAATCTTTTTTCCGAAAAGATATTGAGCTGAAACAGATGTGAATATGGGAATCATGAAAACAAGAGGATGGAATTGTCGGAAAAGATTGATTATTGTCAGTAGGGATTCTACTGACAAATAAAAATGAGTTTGTCTCTAAAACCCACAAGCTCACAAAAATTATATTTTATACCCTTGATTACATGGATTATATTTTGGACTATCTTTGAGTCCACTCCAAAAACCCGCAAAATCAAAAAAGTTTAGTTCGACAAGCTCTGCATAAACACTTGGCCAAGTTCTACATAGTGTCTGACAGAAAACTGCACATTTTTAGAATTTTACTTATTTTTTATTGTCTCTGATGATCATATCACTCGAGAAACCATGAATTAGCGAAAAATGAAATGATGCAGAATGTTGAATTTA
>JAZGFD010000213.1:0-3419 GCA_036479115.1 Saprospiraceae bacterium
CATTGGGGGGGGGTGGTAATTTTGGTTAGGTTATTTTGAAAAGCCTAGGTTTAGATCACTTCAAAACTCATAAAATTAAAAAAGTTGCTTTTGGCGAATTTTAAAATGTGATGGATATTCAACACTAATTAGACCTTTATGACAAATTGTTAAAACACAACCCTTCTATAAAACGAAAGGGGAAAAACACTCCTTATACTTCTATAAATGGGCATATGTTTTCCTTTTTTGACAAGGAAGGGAAAATGGGCCTCAGGCTTTCGAAAGAAGATCTAAAGGTATTTACAGAAAAATTTAAGAGCAAGTTGATGATTCAGCATGGTAAGACAATGAAAGAATATGTAGAGATACCTTATGATTTATTAAGTGATACAAATCAACTTACAGAATATTTACTTAGAAGTTTAAATTACGTGTCTGGGCTAAAGCCTAAGCCGTCAAATAAGAAAAAATGAAACTACTATTTCGCAACTATCTCAGTAATCTTGAGTCAACTCCGGAAACAGACATTTTTCACAAAATGAGTTGTTTTGGATGAGATTTACATTTATTGAGATTCGGTGATGCCTGAGTATCAGCTAATTGAAAAAAATATAAAGATCGCCAAAAGAAACTTTTATGATTTTGTGTGTTTCCGGAGTAGGCTCAATCTTTCTTTATAGAAATTTAAAAGACCATAGACCCAAGGGTTGTGTTGTATAATTCTATCGAACCTTATTCTGGCTATGAAAAGTATTTGCTAATTTCATTTTCATTTACTGTCACAAAACACTTGTGACCTGAGGGGCTGGTATAGGGCATCTTACACGCAAAAAGATCGTCTATTAGAAGAATCATTTCTTCTTTAGAGAGCTGTTTGGTTTTTTTAATGGCAGTTTGTTTGGCAAAAACAGCTGCTAGTTTCTCTTCTAGCTTGAGCTCAGAAGACCAATCGTTAGTGTAATCATCTATGATATTTTCAATAAGCTGTTTGCCATTTACATTGATTCCAGCAGGCATCCCTTGGATGATAAAAGTACGTGCCCCAAAGTTTTCTATATCCACTCCTATTCTGTGCAATTTATCTTTTACATTATTGAGCACTACAGATTGTGCAGCAGTAAGTTCTATTGTTTCCGGAAACAGAGTTTTTTGTGATGAGGACCTTCCTGTTGTCATTTTTTGCAGACACCTTTCAAAAACGATTCGTTCGTGGGCATAACGCTGATCTATTATTACGAAACCACTTTTTATAGGGTTGATGATATACCCCTTTGAAGTGCGAAAACAGGATGGCTCATAATTATTTTGTTGGGTAAATGACGCATCAAGCTTTAATTCTGATTGCTTTGTTGATTTCGATGTGGATTCACTCCGTGTAGGTTGTAAGCCTTCATATATATTTATCCATTCTTTTTTACTCCCTTCTTGTTTGGGATAGTAAGGTGTAGCGACCCCTTTATGCGAATTTATATCAGATGGATAAGGAGCCGCTGGAGGTATTTTACTCTGTTGCTGCATCCTCTGAAAAGAATAGTCATCATCAGCATCAAAATCTATAACAGGTGCAATACTGTATTTGCCTAGTGCATGTTTTACAGAAACTTTTAAATAGTTATAAATGAGCCGCTCATTTTCAAATTTGACTTCTTGCTTGGTAGGGTGGATGTTTATATCGATACTATCAGGGGGAGCAGTTAACATGAGTACAAAGAAAGGATGGTGATCTTTCTGTATCAAGTTTTCATAAGATGACCTGATGGCATGATTTATATAATTGCTTTTTATAAATCTTCCATTGGCAAATAGGAATTGGTCTCCTCTTGTTTTTTTTGCATAATCAGGTTTTCCTACAAATCCATTTATGGTTAAAAAATCTGTCTCTTCTAATACGGGTACCAGTTTTTCATTTGACTGTTTGCCAAAAATATTCATAAGCCGTAACCTAAGATTGGATATCGGTAAATGATATAATTCATTATCATTATGAAACAAATTAAAAAATACCTCGTGATGAATAATAGCCAGCCGAGTGAATTCATCCATTATATGTTTTAATTCTACTGGATCTGATTTTAAAAACTTCCTTCTGGCAGGCACATTGTAGAATAAATTTTTTACACTTATGCTTGTTCCAAAGGGATATTTCCCCACCTCATGTGATGACACTTTAGATCCTTCAATTTTTAGTATAGTGCCTGTATCAGAATCATACTGTTGTGTTTTTAACTCCACATGTGCAATTGCTGCAATGGAAGCCAAAGCCTCGCCCCTAAATCCCAAAGTGTGTAATTCAAAAAGATCAGCAGATTTGGATATTTTAGAAGTCGCATGGCGCTCAAAACTCATTCTTGCATCAGTATGAGTCATTCCTATACCGTTATCAACCACCTGAATGAGTACCTTTCCAGCAATTTTGATAATGACTTTTATATCTGTAGCTCCTGCATCAATAGCGTTTTCTATCAGTTCTTTTATAACAGAAGATGGCCGCTGAATGACTTCTCCTGCTGCTATTTGATTGGCTATTGAATCGGGTAGAAGATTAATTATATCGCTCATACTTATTCACACTCTTACTTCTCCACCATTCTCACTATTTGTGGTAAATATATGTAGAGAATGTAGAAGGTCACAAGAACTAAAAAAACAATGATACCCAAGAGCCTAATGATTGATTTTTTCCTAACACTTTGTGAATATTTACTAGTGTCAACACTTCCTTTTCTGAATCCTCGGCGTATTCTATTCTTGGCAATCTCTGTAGCATCGTCTTTTTCGTTGTATCCTTGTACTCTTTGTTCTAACTCCTCTTTAGCAGGGTCATAATATTGAGGGACGTAATCAAACGATCTATTCTTAAACCTGTTGCCCATTCTAAAAAAACTCATGTACTGCTGTTTTTATCTGTTTCAATGTTGAAGATAGTACAAGGATGGCTAGCAGACCCATTTTGGTGTTAAGGATTGGTTTCTTTTGAATATCAGTCAATTATTAATAGATGGTACTTTTAAGGAAAAATGATATTATATTGTTGGCGTAGAAAACGTATGCCTTTAAGAAAGAGGTCTGAATGATAAAAATTGAGTCCACTCCGAAACTCACAAAATTAAAAAGTTGCTTTCCAGAGTAGGCTCAAGATTCTATTTTTGCAAAAGGAGATATCGCTTCTATCCAATATAGCAGTGACTTCTCCTTTACATTCTCAAGATTCAAGGGCGGTTAAATATGAGTCCACTCCGAAAACAGACATTTTTCACAAAATGAGTTGTTTTGGATGAGATTTACATTTATTGAGATTCGGTGTTGCCTGAGTATCAGCTAATTGAAAAAAATATAAAGATCGCCAAAAGAAACTTTTTTGATTTTGTGTGTTTCCGGAGTGGGCTCAAATATCTATATTCATCGTAACTACTCCAGTGGAGCCAATTTTGTATAAA
>JAZGFD010000214.1:0-5721 GCA_036479115.1 Saprospiraceae bacterium
ATGAAGCAGCAAATAAATTATGTCAACTTCTCACTGACTCTCAGGCTATTTATCCAGGTACCAATATGAGATTAATTTACAAAACCGTTGCAACTCAAACTACGAAAGGCTTGGTTGTCTGAATTTACGATCATTGTAATTGATACCGACTACGGATATATTGAAAAACATACGACTTCTCCGAAACCTGTGAACGATTTGAATAATAGTTTTATAAATTGGCGACCTCTCCGACAAAAAAGATTTCTATTAAATTAGGTAGTTTCAGAGTTGCAAAACCAACAACATTAGATCATTCCACTTTTAAAATCATTAGTTTTACGCTCACAAGTACTGATTATGACAAAATCAACATTTTTATTGCTGGTATCTTCTCTTCTCCTCTTTTCGGTTTCATGCAAATGGAAAACGACAAAAGACGCCCTCAAACACGGTGAAAAACTTAAATCTTCTATTGAAGATTTTGAAAAAAATAGACAGCAATTATCAGTAAAATTGGTAAAAAGTTTGGAAGAGGCAGAGGAAGACCTTACTTCAGAAAATCCTGATCTACCAAAGGTGTCAAAAGACTTTGAAAAGCAATGGACAGGAATACAAAACAAATACAAAGACCTTCAAGAAGATTTTACCAAGGTGGGAGAAACATCAGAAGCCTTCTTTGCAAAACTGAATGAACTGAGTAGTAATATTAACAATGAAAAACTCAGAAATGATGAACTTAGGAAGAACGACGTCTTGAAAAATAAATGGGACAAATCATTCTATGAGGCGTCTTCTAGTATTCAAAAAGTAACGGGGGTCTTGGAAGCAGGCAATGACTTTCACATGGTACTTGTAGCCAGTAGCATCAGGCAAAAGCTGGAGCAAAACGTAACAGATCTCAACAAAATAGCGGTACAAGCCAAAGAACTTTTAGGTGACTTAGAATCTTTTACAAAAGCAGGAAGAGAATTGGTATCAGCATAGATGAAAATATTATTGATCATACTATTTGTTTTTGGAATGATGTTTTCATCATTTGGTCAATCTGTTGAAAAAAAACAAAATACTTTCATCAAACCTTCTGACTACATTTTTAAATCGTTGCTTTTTATTCCAGATTTCAATATTGATAAACAACAAAATACATCCCAATCTTTAATGTTAAATGCAGTATATAGCACCCCTAAAGTGGAATACAATACAACCATATTCTGCAAATTTGAGCATCGACTCATGATGTCTTCTCGTCTTCCCTTAAAGTTGCGATTAGGAGATGTACAATATGTTGATCGATTAGAAGGAAAAAAGTAATGTAATTGCTAGGGTAGTATCATTTTTAGCTAAAATGGGCTCTTTTTCTGCTTCACATCCGCTATTCCTCTCTCAAATCGAAAGTGTGACAACATAATCGATATTCCTTAACGCATAAAATATTTAAGGAATAGCGCTGCCGGTAAGAGGGGAATAGCTTGGTTAGAAGGTTTATACTTGAGTAGTTACCCCAAAATTTAATGAAGTGCTGCATGCATATTATCGGTTTAATTTATTCAAATACATTTATAAATTGAATAGGTTTATTCATTTTCATTGTGGGATACAAGTATTTTCACATACAAATATCATCAGGTTATGCATCATCAACATTTTACAGAAGAGCATGAGTTGTTTCGTCAATCATTTCGATCTTTTTTAGAAAGAGAAGCGGCACCTCATATTGATAAATGGGAAGACGAAAGGCGAACACCGCGAAAAATTTGGAAGAAGATGGGAAGTATGGGATATTTAGGCCTCTCTTATCCAGAAAAATATGGAGGGCAAGACTTAGATTTCTTTTTTGATGTAGTATTTAATGAAGAATTAGGACGGATGAATAGTGGAGGTTTTGCCATTACCCAGCAAGTAGTGCAATACATGTCTGGCCCATATATTCTCAAATATGGCAGCGATTCTATAAAAAAGAAATACCTCCCTGGATTGATTGCTGGAGATTTGATTTCTTCTATTGGAATTACCGAGCCATCTGCAGGATCTGATGTTCAAAATATACAAACTAGGGCTGTAAAAAACGGAGATCATTATGTTGTAAATGGCTCTAAGACCTTCATTACCAATGGAGTATACGGAGACCTAGTAGTGACTGTAGTTAAAACTGGTGCAGATAAAGGAGCAACAGGAATAAGCCTTTTGGTCATTGAGCAGAAAATGGAAGGAGTGTCAACTAGAAAATTGAAGAAATTGGGATGGCACTGTTCTGATACTGCAGAAATGAGTTTTGATAATGTAAAAGTACCATTAGAAAACCTTATAGGAGAAGAAGGTAGAGGTTTTTATTATTTGATGAATGGATTACAGTTAGAAAGGATATGCGCTATGCCTGCAGCCGTGACTGCCTGTGATAAAGCCATAGAAACTTCTCTGCAATACATGTCAGAGAGGAAAGCATTTGGAAGGTCAATAAATAAATTTCAGGTGCTTAGACATAGGATTGCGCAACTGGCAGCCGAAGTAGAAGCATTGCGGTCTTTTACCTACCACTGTTGCGACATGTATAACAGAGGTATTTATGATGTAAAGCTATGTTCCATGCTTAAAATAGTGGGTTCAGAATTAGCCGAGAAAGTGGCCACTCAGTGCTTGCAGTTTTTTGGAGGTTATGGCTTCATGGAAGACTATCCAATGGCGCGTATGTATCGTGACGTGAGAGTAGGTACAATAGGAGGTGGAACATCAGAAGTAATGCGAGAGATTTTGGCCAAAATGATTATAGATGATGTCAATTTTAAAAAAGAACCTTCGAGTATTGTAGACCGAAGAAAGACTAAAGCCAAAAATAAGCCTCCTAAAGATGGAAATGAGGAAAAAGGAAATAGTACAGGTGAAGACAGGCCTTCATTTAAAGATTTATTATCTGAGGTGTCTCAAAAAGCAATGGCCTCGAAAGCGATAAAAAATACCATAAAATTTGATTTTGGCGATAATCAAATTTTTATTGATGGAGCAGGTTCTAAAAATATTGTAAGTGATCAAAATAAAAATGCTCATTGTATAGTAAAAATATCACTTAATGACTTTTGTAAATTATTGACAGGAGATCTCGACCATATGAATGCAATGATGTCTGGAAAAATGGTGATAGAAGGGGATATGGGAGTGGCGATAAAGTTGGAATCGCTTTTCAGTTAGATCATTTTTTCTTTTTCCCAATATCCCAATCCTTAGAATTGAACTCTGACTTACGTGCTCTTCGTGGAGTGCTTAAATGAGTAAGAATGATTGACCACAATTCCTCATACGGGATGATTTCAACGATTCTGGCAGGGTCTATTTTGAATGATTCTTCTTTTAATCTCCTAACATATAGACTAGCTCTACGCTCCACTACCTTAGAGTTAAAATTACACTGTGGCACCAAAAGAAGCATTTTGATAAAACAACTACTGCGATAATTGGGAGTTGATTTTTTTAGATAGGTGCTACAGAAGCTTTTAAGTGCATATATCCTCGCTTCCATTTCATCATAATTTCTCATATAAATACTAAGAAGCAATTGTGAGATGATATATGGCACTTTCATTTCGCCCAATTGATTCCTATTTTCTTTTAAAAATAAAAAATGTTTGTTGACAAATTGAGTGGTCGGTTGTTCTCCTGCTACCAATTCTATTTTTCTCAAGAATTGTACATAAGTTCCTATGAGAGTCCACCGTATACGATGATTTAATGGTTGATGAACAAAATTACGTTGTGTGGCCATATCTTGATATACTATCTGTACTTCTTTATATCTGTTACAACTCAAAAGTGCCCTAAGTTTGAGTTCTATGCTTATAAACCAGTTGGCATGCCCTTTTCTCGATAGGGCTATAGCTTGATCCAAATAAGTAAAAGAATCATTCACTTTGTTTAACTGAAATTGAGAAAAAATCAACTTGTGGATGAAAGCCTCTTTGGCCACTTTATGTTCATAAGGTAAAGAACAGAAATGGTGGTATGCTTCTTTTGTGATTTGCTCAACTGCCTTATAATTGTTTTGAAGTTCTTCGTGATAGAGAAGTATCAAGTAGTGATTTAAATAAAATCGATGAGAATCCATCATTTTTATTGGAAAATGGTTCGCGTCTATGTATTTTTTAGCCATTTTAATTGCCATATCCTTATCTACAGCACTCCCAAACGAACGAGAAACGATCCATGCATAGCAAAACTCAGCTATATTTTCCTTATCAAGAATATTAGAATATTTTTTATGGAGCGCGGAGTATTTATTTAAGCGTTCATTATCGATCTCTTTGATAGAATAATAAAGGCACAATCGTCTACTGACATCCACGATGATATCTGTAAAATTATAACTCATGGCTCTTAACAACAAATTTTCACCCAAAGCGGCGACACTTTGATTAGCTCCAAGATATATTAAAGTTTTAAAAACAGCGTGTTGTTGGACGGCCTTGTACTGAGCTTGCTGTGATAACGAGTAATTATAATTTGAAGGCTTGAACTTTAAAAGTTCGGAGTAAAGTGCTGTTTTTATCTCGTGTTTGACATTTCGATGAGGGGCTATTGCAATATCGGAACGAAATAGCTTTTTAGCAATTTCTCTTTCTGAATAACCTAATTCAAAAAATTCAAAAAATTGTCTTTTTAGACTGCTTTTAAGAGAAAGCCTGAATTCTTTCCATTTATTTTCATCGTATGCCATTTTTTCTGAAATGGTATCATATAATTCTCTCATTACATTCATGATATATCATCTACATATTAACAACTAAATAAAAAATTTTGATTTTAAACTACTATATATAAATGACTTATAAAATTTAACGTCATATAAAGCTATTTTAATTAATCTACGTTTCTTTATATTAGCAATGAATTAGACTTATTAATAACTCCAACTTCATGGCAGTGTTTTTTTTATATAAAAATATTGTAATGAAAAAGTTAATAATTATTAGTGATACAAGTAGTTTTTAATAAATTGAATAAGATCTAAGGGCAAGTCTGTTCTTTATAGTTTTATAATTATAGATAGCAGACAGTTCTATGAAAGAGTTTATTCTTCTTGATGAATTCAGTGTTTGCTGAGCATGATAAAATGATCTAGATCAAGTTTAACACTTTGTCAATTTATACATCACTGCTAAATGATAGAGAAAAATTTCCATTGATGATGGAAATGAAAGAATACGTGAAAAAACAAAGAGAGACTTAAAAGCCTCTCTTCATAACGTTTTTTATTCATTGGGTGCATAACTTAAAAGTAAGACCGTAGATTGTATAGAACAATCTACGGCTTACTTCATTTATCCAGAGTGTAAGGTATAGTAATATGTTTGGTTACTACATAGACTATTTGTCAATTTTTGTTATTTAATTAATTGGTTTTTTTTACTTATTTTTTGATATAAAACTTTGATAATCAATCTATTATGGTGCAATCAAATTGATGATTAGTGCCTTAATGTAGATGACAAATGTATAGTTTCTAATATTCTATCCAGAAGTAATGGAATGTAAATAATCGTTGTTGCAATCCGTGGCAGGAAATAGATGTTCAGAAACTCGAAAAGGCTTAATTCCCCTTTATTGTAGTCAATAATAATATGAACCTTTAGATTTCTTATGTTTATAGAATATAAACTAGTGGTGTCCGACTAAACCTAAAAAAGGCTATTGTCTCAAGAAATTCCCTCTGCAAACTACTTTTTGTCCAATAGCAGGGTGTCTACTGCTAAA
>JAZGFD010000215.1:0-4177 GCA_036479115.1 Saprospiraceae bacterium
CACTAGTGCTCTGTCAAGGATAAATTGACGGGTAACTTTGGCATCTTTTGAACCTGCTCTTTGTTAAAAATACTCGCCATATCTACTGCTATGACTGCGTTTTTTGCCTCGTTCAGGATCAAATTATACGTAAAGCCAACCCGTCATTTAACACTTGACAGAGCACTAGCTACCATTTTTAATAGTGTGTTTCTTCTTTTTGAAAATGATGTATTTTTTGGACGTAAACCGACCAATTGTTCTTGAAATTTTTTAAGAACCCTAATAATTATATTTATAATACAAGAAAATAATAACGGGATTGCCATCAGAATTGACATTTTTTAAGTAAACATCAAGCGATATTTCCTCTTCGGTATCTTTTTCATTGCTATCAAAGGTAAAAGGAATATTTCCAACCTCTCCTGGTTTGATTATTGACTTTGGCCAGTTTGCTTTGGTGCACTCACAAGTCGAAACCAATTCTATACTTACATCTTCTTCTGAAACATTTGTAAACGAAAAAACAGAATCTATCTTTTCGCCTTTTGTGATTTTTCCCAAGTGAATTTCTTCCTGATCAAATTCTAAAAAAATGTTGTTTTGCGCTAAGCAAGATATTGGTAAAGCGAATATTAGTACAAAAAGTAATCTCAACATTGTGGTAATTATTATTTAAAATGTTTGCAATCTCCTCTCTAGAGACGCAAAAATTGAATCGAAGTAGAAAATATCCTTCAACTTTAAGAAAAAATTAATGTTGCACCAATATTGGGCGAATAACAAGTTCTTTATCAAGAACTATTTTTATTACATATACTCCGTTTTCTAAAGCGGATGTTGCAATATAATCTTCTTTACTTAATTCACTTTTGTGCATTATCATCTTACCACTTGTATTATATATAGAAACTGTGCCATTTGAGAAAGGTAGATCGTTAATTTTAACCCTAAAGAACTCATTAGCAGGGTTAGGGAATGTAGATACTTTTGAAGAAATAATAGGATCGTTTATTGCGGTGACTTCTTCTAATATAAACACTCCTGATGTTATTTCGCATCCTCTGCTATCCTTCACTTTTACTGTGTACATACCAGGAAACAACATGGTCAAGTCTTCTTTATCAGAGAAGAATTCATCACCTACCATCCATGAATATGTATAAGGCGATGTTCCACCTAAGATTGATATTTCAATAGCTCCGTCTCCACTATTTGTGGTAGTGGGCCGAGTGGCTTGATTGTCTTTAAAAGCCAAAGCTTTAGGTTCAACAATTTCAAATTCTCCAGTCAAAGAACATCCTGTAAAATCTGTAACTATATACGTATATACCCCCCCGGCTAGATTTTGATTAGAGTTACTATTAGAAATATCAATAGTAAAAGGAGCATTGCTACCAGATACATCTATTTGCACACTTCCATCACTTTCACCTGCACAGCTTATTTGGGTTACATCGGTAGATGCGACGATAGTAGGTTCGTTTATTATTATAATTTCACAAGTAGCAGTATTTCCAGAAGCATCAGTCACCATATAAATGTCACGAGTTTCTCCGATAGGAAAAGATCCATTAATACCTATTCCTGATGCCAATTCAAGTCTCGTATTACTGCAATTGTCCATGACTGAAGGCTGGGTATAGGTGAAGCTTGCACAGGTAGCAATGCGCAAAGTCCCTGTGATACAGGCTATTAAAGGTATTGTATTATCTACGATTTTGACCTGCACTGTAGCAGAAGTGCTATTCCCTGATTTGTCACTGGCTATTATTGTAAGAATATTATTTCCTACATTTTCACAATCAAATCTTTTAGGAGACCAGTCTATACTCAAATCTGTGTCACAATTGTCAGAAGTACTCATAACAATGTCATTCAAATCATTGATCTCTAAAAACGACCCATCAGCAGCCAAAACCAATTCGATAGATTCTACTGTGGATAGTGAGGGAGGGATGTTGTCTACTGCAAATAGCGATATATCTGAAAGACCATTACATTGGTTAGCATCAGTGACGGTAACTGAATATATGCCTGGTGCGATATTGTCAATTTTCTGAGTCACGCTGCCATTTGACCATACAAAGCTATATGGAGGAGTTCCGCCTACTGCTTCTGCGGAGAGGTTTCCACTTTCATCTCCAGCACATTCTATTGATGATGTAGTGCTGAGGCCTACTTCAACAGGGGCAGGCTCAACAATGCTTAAAGCTAGTACCACTTGTGACAATCCGTCGGATATTGTAACATTATGATTACCAGCGGATAGGGCAGTAGCTGTTTTGCCAGATTCTCCATTATCCCATGTATAAGTGTATTCACCACTTCCTCCACTTCCTTCAGCTGTAGCGGATCCTGTAGATTCGCCGTTACATGCTACATCAGATAATATTGAAACATCAGCAGCAAGAGCATTACTTACGGCTACTGTAAATGTAGCCTCATTTTTTTTGAAAGTATCACCAGACGGGGATCCATTTCCATTTACAAACATGGCTCCTGTATAAAATGTTACACTACCAGATTCGGGGGCTGTCCAGCTAGCAGTGTATTCTATTTTATTTCCGCCGAAACTTTTTGCAGGATCATGTTCAAAATATGTTCTTCCTTGAAAACTTGAAGTTGTGGAGTTACTTCCTGCAGATGATATTTGCCCAATATCGTTACCACTTGCATCGGTAGCTACCATTTGAAATCCGCCTCGTGTAGCGTTACCTCGTGTTACTTCTAATACAACTTTAAAAGGATAGGTCTCTCCTGGTTGTACTTCATTTGGAATACCAGTAATACTCACTTTCCCACTGATACTGCTGGTATTAGAATGACATCCTGATCGTGCACAAGAGCGATCAAAAGGAGCTCCAGTATTTCCTTGAGGGGGATTAGAGGCAAATGATAAAAATAATATTGTAGAGAGGATGAGAATTAATGAGGTATGTTTTTTCATAGCTTTTGCGGTCTATAATCTTTGATTATCCAATGATTAGGTTTTAAAAATATAACCTTTAACTGGTTCTATTGGCCTTTTAGAATCATTTATGCTTTTATTACGGATTCAAAACTATTTAAAATCTAGCTTTTCTTTTCCACTTTACAGCTATAGTGGAGTAGATAAATGGGTGAATACTCAACAATATAACTCTCAACAATAGAAAAATGTAAAGTTTGTCAAAAACTTTATGCAGAGCTTGTCGAAGTGAACTTTTTTAATTTTTGATTTTAGGGTGTTTAGTAATATTTTCGCTTCTGTCATTTTCATACCAGTTAATCTCATCATCAAGATGGTCAGTACTCAACACATCAATATTTCCATCCTTATCAATAGCAAATACATCTTTTGCCCCAACAAAACTCCCATCAATTATATGCTCCGTAAAATTTTGGTCTCCGTCATTTTCCCACCAAGTAATATCCTTGTCAACAAATGCTGAACCCAAAACATCAATATCGCCATCACCGTCTAGGTCAATCGCATGAACACTATTGGAACCATTAAAACTTTTTTCAATGGTATGTTTAGCAAAATTTTGAGCTGCTGAAAAAGTGGTACTAAAAATGAAAATGGAGCAGATAAAAGCAAATTGCTTAAATCTAAAATGAAGGGATATTATTATATTCATGACCGTAGGTTTTGAGGTTTATGTTTTTAATAACGCCTCAAAGTTGTAGTCAAAAGGGAGGTGGGGGATAGTAAATTTCAGCCATATTATGGTAAAAACTCGCCATATACTTGAAAAATGAGGGTTGTTCTGTAATTCAGAGTCAATGCTAACGGCCTTAGTTGAGAAGCCAATGGTTATACCTTTGGTCAAAGCCATTGTTGTGATGGGCCGGCATTTTTTAACTAAAAATGATGACAAATATTTCTGGGTAACTAGTGCTGCGTCAAGTGTTAAATGGTGGCTGGGGTTTGATGAATATTTTGAGGCTGAACAAGGCGGAAAACTTACGATATTAGCGAGCTAAATGAGTTATTTTCCAACGATGTGCAGGCTTAAAAGATTCCAAATCACCCATCATTTATAGCTTGACAGACCACAAGTGTCTGAAAGAAAACTGCACATTTTAAGAATTTTACATATTTTTTATTTTCTCTGATGATCATATCACTCGAGAAACCATGAATTAGCGAAAAAATGAAATGATGCAGAATGTTGAATTTAAGTTTTTCGACCTTTATAGATTTTAGTGATTT
>JAZGFD010000216.1:0-18129 GCA_036479115.1 Saprospiraceae bacterium
TTTCTTTTGGCGATCTTTATATTTTTTTCAATGAGCTGATACTCAGGCATCACCGAATCTCAATAAATGTAAATCTCATCCAAAACAACTCATTTTGTGAAAAATGTCTGTTTCCGGAGTGGACTCAAAAATGATGACAATCCTTTCTGGTCACACAAGATATTGAGTATTTACTCACTAAGTATCTGAGTAGTCACCATTTTCATTTATCCAAAATTGACTTCATTTGAGTATTTACAAAACATGTAAAAAAATGAAAATGTATTATTCCAAATCATATCCTTATATTTAATAAATATTTAATAAGATGTTACAATACACACTTGTAAATGATTAACCTTTCCTTTAAAAATCCTTATTTGGTTTTTGTCTTTGTTATAGTGATAGCGGTGCTTTCTGCTGTGCTGATTCCTAGGATGCCAGTAGATATCTTGCCTCAGTTCAAGAAATCAGCTATGCAGATACTTACTCTGTACCCAGGTATGCCATCTACAGTAGTGGAAAAAGACATCACCAGCCGTATGGAACGATGGACGGGTCAGTCACCAGGAATAGAAAAACAGCTTTCTAAAAGTATTATGGGAGTAAGTATTGTTACTAACTTCTATGGTGAAGACGTAGAACCTGCCGAAGCAATGGCCAATACATCAGCATATGCCATGAGCGATATGTATTATCAACCTCCTGGTACGCTGCCTCCAATGGTTCAGCCTTTCGACCCTACAGCATCCAAGCCGTTGATGTTGCTTACAGTAAGCAGTGATGAAAAATCAGGTAAAGAACTTTATGATATTGCCTATTATACCTTGCGTCAAATGCTGAGTGGAGTAAAAGGAATTATCGCTCCTGCGGCTTATGGAGGGTCTAAACGAAGGATATACATATATGTAAATCCTGACAAACTGGAAGCTTTTGGTATATCAATGACCGATGTAAATACTGCCATACAGGAGAATACGACGATGATTCCTTCAGGAGTGGCTAAGATTGGCAATATCAATTATGGCATAGATGCGAAAGGAATGATAGTACATGTCAAAGATTTTAATGACATAGTGATAGCTTTTCGCAATGGCAACCCTATCTATATCAAAGATATAGGTAGTGCCGAGGATGCAGGAGCTATCCAGACGAACATAGCCAGAGTAGATGGAAAAGAGCAAGTGTATCTTCCTATTTTTAAAAGGCCAAAGGCCAATACTATTGCCGCTGTAAATGAAGTAAAAAAGGCCCTGCCTAGATTGGCTGAAAGGATGCCAGAAGATGTAAACTTAAATGTGATTTTTGATCAATCTTCATATGTGAGAAACGCCATCTCAGGATTGCGAAATGCAGGATTGGGAGGATTGTTGTTAATCGTAATAGTGTTGGTTTTATTTTTAGGAAATGTAAGAACGGCATTCATAGTGGCAGTGACTTTGCCGCTATCGGTATTGTTTACTTTTATCGTGCTGTATTTCGCTGATCAAGCAATAAACAGTATCACATTAGGCGGTATTGCTTTGGTATTGGGTCTGCTGGTAGATAATGCCATTGTGGTATTAGAAAATATAGAAAAACAAAGATCTGATGGCAAACGAATTCTACAAGCTGCCAAAGACGCTGCTATAGAAGTATCCATGCCTGTATTGGCTTCCACATTGGTGATAATAGCTGTATTTCTGCCTGTAATGTTCCTTAGTGGTATTGCTAAATATTTGTTTTCACCTTTGGCGATTACGGTTGCAGCAGCGATGATTGGTTCCTATGTTTTTTCGCTGACATTGATACCTGTATTGGCTTCTATATTATTAAAAGATGATCAAAAAGAAGGGCAACGCATCTTCTCTGGTTTCCAAAAAGGAATAGAACGCCTCAAGATTAATTATGAAAAATATTTACGTAAAGCGTTGAATATCAGATCGTTAGTACTTGTTTCAGTATTAATTCTCTTTGGAGTTTCTGTGCTTTTAATGTCTAATAGTGGGTATGAACTTTTTCCTGAATCTGATGTAGGCCAAATGGAAATACAGGTCAGAACAGAATCGGGCACACCTTTGGATAAGACGCAGGAAGTCATAGTACAATTGGAAGAAATCGTGAAGGAAGAGACGGGAAATGAACTGCTTCAAGTGATATCCAACATTGGGGTGTTTTATGATTTACCCGCAGCATACACGCCTAATTCTGGAGTGCAAGACGCATTTATAGGAGTGCAACTGAGAGCTGATCATGCCGTGGCTACTACCGAATATGCCAGAAGGATCAGAGCAAGATTTACTGAATCATTACCTGGTGTGGAGGTCAGTTTTAACACAGGAGGGCTTATTACTGCCGCGCTAAATGAAGGCAAGCCATCTCCTATTGATGTTCAGATAAAAGGCAATGACCTTACTGTTTTAAGGGGTATAGCCGAGCAGATAAGAGATACCATAAGAACTCTAGCAGCTACAAGAGATGTAAGAGTACTACAAAGGATAGATGCTCCAGCAAAAGACATAGATATTGATAGAATAAAAGCTGCTGAATTGGGCGTAAAACCTGTAGATGCTATCAAGAATATGGTATCTGCTCTCAATTCTTCTACTACCTTCCAAAAATCGTTTTGGATAGATGAAAACAATGGCAACCATTATTATGTAGGTGTGACCTATCCTAAGGATAGAATAGATAAGGCTGATGTACTCTCAAATGTTACGGTTACCAGTAAAACTCACAATAAAGCAATACCATTCCGCTCATTTTCTAAAATTACTGACTCCTCTAATCCAGTAGAAATTAATCACCACAACCTCTCTAGAGTTTTCAATGTATATGCTAACATTGACGGAGCCGATGTAGGATCTGTTTCCAATGAGATTCAAGATATTATAGCTACCATCGAAGTTCCTAAAGGATATACCGTAGAATTTGCAGGTGAAGTCGAGGTAATAAGCAAATCTTTTGGAGATTTAGCAATAGGGTTACTGTTGGCAAGTATTTTTTCTTTCTTAATAATGGTACCTTTATTTAGATCATTCCGACAGCCTTTAATTATTATTCTTACGATACCTTTGGGCTTTATAGGTGTAGCCATCCTCATGAGATTGACAAATACCAATCTGAATATTCAATCTATTATGGGCATTATAATGATGATAGGTATAGCAGTATCTTATGGCAATATTTTAGTAGATAGAATCAATAACCTTTTTAATAATACAGGTGACCTTATGACTTCTATTGTGGAAGGTGCCAAAGATAGATTTAGACCAGTATTAATGACTGCCATGACCACTATTTTTGGACTTCTCCCTACGGCGATAGGCATAGGGCAGGGTACAGAAGCTAACGCGCCACTGGCTATAGCGGTAATAGGAGGAACGTTCATGGCTACTTTGCTTACGCTTTTTATTATTCCGATTCTGTACTCCATTATTACCAAACAAAAAGCACAATAAGCTATGATTAATATAAAGTATATATCAGTTTTCTGTATGGTTCTTTTAATGATTAGTTGCAAAAATTCACCTGCAGAAACGCCCCCCAATTTAGTCGATAAAACAACGGAGATGAAGGTGCCAAGAGTGGAAGTGGTGCTACCATCAAATCGATCTTTTGGAGATGATCAGAATATCACAGGTACAGTAATAGCTGATAAAATGGTGTATGTGCATGCCATGGGCAAAGGGATGGTGCAATCCATTGCCGTTGATATTGGTGATAGAGTAAAAAAAGGACAAGTCATAGCCAGATTGTCTAACCCTATCTTAAATATTGAATTGAAGGAAGCTGAGGTAAAAATGTTGCAGGCTAAGGCCAAATATAAAAGCGCTCAAACAGAACTGAAAGTAAAAAAAGAAGAAGCTGCATTTAAGAAAACTATGTATGACAAGCTACAGTCCGTGTATGCTAATTCCAAAGGGCTAATCACTGAGATAGAAATTGAAAAATTAAAAAACGAAGCAAGAATAGCGTCGGTTCATGTGGAATTGGCACAGTCGAGAATAGAGGAGCAGAAAACATCAGAAAATGCAGCTCAAATTTTGATAAATTCTGCAAAAGAAAAACTCTTAATGCTTACGATCAAAGCTCCTTTTTCAGGGATAATATCAGGAAGGTTTGTTGATCCTGGTGCCATTATACAAGATGCTCTGAGTAACAATGATGCTTCTCCTTTAGTATCCATAGAGTCTACCCATCCGATGATATTGATCCTTCCTGTTCCTGAATCTGATATGGGCGGGATTGACATAGGTGATGAAGCTAGGGTTGATATTCCTACCTTATCAATGCAAGGTGTAAAAGCAAAAATAAGTAGGGTTGCAAGGAGCCTTGATGCCAGATCTAAAACAATGGAAGTTCAGATTGATCTTGATAACAAAGACGGACGATTAAGATCAGGAATGTATGCCAAAGCATGGCTGAAAAGGTCAAGTGCGGATGATGCCCTGAGCATACCAAAAGAGGCAATTTTGATAAAAAAGGATATACCATACATCATGATAGTAAATGACGGCGTGATAGAAGAAATGGTGTTGAAAAAAGGATTGTTAGGGAGAGATTATGTAGAGATATTAAATAAAGAAATCCATGAAAAAACCCAAATTATTGTAAAAGGAAAAAGTACTGTGAAGAATGGTCAAAAAGTGGAAGCAATTATTAAATAATATGGAAAGAATTTCTAAAATATTCCGTTTACATATTGTTTTATTTGGCACTATATTTTGCCTTGGATCTGTCCATGCTCAAGACAGCATGTTTTTGGATATTGAACGCGTTATTTCTCAAGTAAAAAATGACAATATTCAGATTAAAAAAGAACTCCTAAAAACAAAAGTGGCACATGGTGAATATTTGGAAGCAAAAGAGTGGTGGTTACCCAATGTATTTTTAGGAACAACATTTCATCACTTAGACGGGGCAACTATTAATTCAGACGGAAGAATATTCAGAAATGTGGACAGACAAAGCAGATGGTATGGCGGAAATGTTAATCTCAATTGGGATATAGGCAAAGGAATTTCTACTATCAAATCAAAAAAGGCACAGTTAGAAAAAGCAGAGCTATTAGGACTATATGCTCAAAACTCCGTGGTGCTTTCTGCTATTGAAACATACTACAGTTTGCTAAGTATCACAGCACAAAAGGCATTGTATGAAGATTTGAAAAATAATAAAGATGACCTCTTGACCCAACTGAAAGTGCAAGTAGATGCAGGCCTGATATTAGAGGGAGAATATCTATTGGCAAAAGGTAATAGGTCTCTATTTTCACTGAGAATATTAGATTTACAGTATCGGTTTGAGCAAGTACTATCAGACATGTTATTAACTCTTAATTTAGAAAAAATAGATGGTTTGTATTATGATATGAATGATTTATCTATCATTAATATTGACACCCTCATTGCTAATGAAAATAAGGAACATCCTTTTATCAATGCCTTGAAAAAAAAGAAAAAAGGTGAGACATTAGAAGCAAAGGCAATGATCAACAGTCTGCTAATTCCTCATTTTGGTATCGGATATGGTGTGGGGCCTTTTGGGGAAGGATATTCTGATGCAGACAACACTTACAGAGTTGAAGGATATTTAGGTTGGAATATACCTTTAGGTCAACTATTTTATGCTGGAAAACGAAAAAAATCAGAGGCCAAACAAAAAATATATACTCTGGAAATATTTGAAGCGCAAATGCTTTTCAAAAGAAAGATTACAGAATTCAAAAAGAAACTTACAAATAGCCGAGCCATACTGACCCTTGCAAAACAGGGAGGAACAGATGCTAAAGCAGCTTTAGAATATGCCATACAAAGGCAAAACAAAGGTATCGGAAATATCCATGACGTACTCCTATATCAGGAAGAATACGTGCAAGTGATGATATTGTATTTTAATGCCGTAGCAGATTATAATGTTACTTTTTATAAGCTCAAAGAGGCGATGGGGGAACGATTATAGTTTATTTTTTATTAATAATGTAACTTATCACTCACAGTATAATTTCACTGAGTATAGCTCTTTATTATCTACTCTACCTCTTAATAATAATGCGAAACTGCTTATTTAGAGCAATTAATTAATCAATATTGAATTAGAGCATGATAGATTTTATAACACAACTTTTTGACCTCACAGGAAAAACGGCACTGATTGCTGGAGGTACAAAAGGATTGGGAAAGAATATAGCACAGTGTCTTTGCAAAGCGGGTGCAAAAGTGGCGATCTGTAGCCGCAATGAGGAAGAAGCTCAAGCTATAGCCAATTCTCTTACCTCGAAAGGAAAATCAAGTACAATGGGAGTAAAGGCAGATATCTCATATAGTGATGATGTAAAGATAATGGTAAAAAAAGTAGAAAAAGAGCTAGGGTCAATAGATATATTAGTTAACTGTGCTGGGATCAATATTCGCAGGAATGCCATTGCCCTTAAAGAAGAAGAGTGGGATGAAGTGTTGAATACCAATTTAAAAGGCGCCTTCCTTTTGGCGAAAGAAGTGCTACCAAGCATGTATAAAAATAAATGGGGGCGTATTGTGTTTTTGGGTTCTGTACAGTCTTTTGTCTCCATACCTGGCAGGGTCGCATATGCTTCGTCTAAGGCAGGTCTCTTGGGTCTTACTCGGACTCTAGCACTAGAATCAGCTCCTTATCAAGTATGTGTTAATACAGTCTGTCCTGGCCCATTCAGGACACCTATGAATGAGATTATTGCAGCCGATCCGGAAAAGTATCAAAAATTTGTAAGTAGAGTGCCAATGAAAAGATGGGGTGAGCCCCAAGAATTGGAAGGACTGATCCTCTACCTTTGCTCACCATCCTCAAGTTTTATGACTGGATCTGCATTAACAATAGATGGAGGTTGGACGGCTCAGTAAAGATTTCGAGGTCAATACTATTTCCACTTTAAGATCTTATGTAATAGCTAAGAATCCCACTCATTTATTCAAAGAAAAAGGCTCTCCTATACTGTACCTTTCAGAGTAGGAGTGTCTTCATCCTGCTCCTAAAAAATACTAATTTGTACAAAATATTCTCCATCTATAGGCGCGTTATAATTTCCTCCTATTAGGTAGACCTTTTCTTAAGCATTAAATTGACTTGTCTCATTGCTGAATGCATGCACGCCAAGAGAGTTAGTCTTACTAGAAGGAAAACCACATCATCAATTTTTTCGTCTAAAGAAGTTCATGTGATTTAGAAAAAAATAAGTAAAGTACGAGAGTCCAAATTTCCTTGAGCGGCTCCTTATCGTTCCTGTGAATTAGCATAAATAAAGATGAGGACATCTGTAGCATCTTGGTTCTGGAGCTATTAAATAGTGGCTGAACGAATCTCATCAAAAACAATTCATTTTGTAAAAATGATAGTTCTAGCTCAATCCCTAAATTAAAGAAGCACAGAGTATGGATGACAATAGAGACTCTAGTGCTCTGTCAAGGATAAATTGACGGGTAACTTTGGCATCTTTTGAACCTGCTCTTTGTTAAAAATACTCGCCATATCTACTGCTCTGACTGCGTTTTTTGCCTCGTTCAGGATCAAATTATACGCAATTCCAACCCGTCATTTAACACTTGACAGAGCACTAGTAAACAAACAATGCAAAGATGCAGAACAACAAAATTTTGCTGATTTATAGACCAGACATTATGCAACTTCAATAGATAATACTCATTATTGTAGTGTAAATGCGTAAAATTATTCATATAGATATGGACGCCTTCTACGCTTCTGTAGAACAACGAGATAATCCCGCATTGAGAGGAAAGCCGATTGCGGTAGGTGGCGGTGGAAATAGAGGTGTGATTACCACTGCGAGTTATGAAGCCAGGAAGTATGGTATACGATCGGCAATGCCAGGTTTCAAAGCCCGACTACTTTGCCCTGATTTAATATTTGTCCCAGTAAGGTTTGATGCTTATAAGGAGGCTTCCCAACAGATCAGAACAGTTTTTAGAAGTTACACTGATTTGATAGAGCCTTTGTCTTTTGATGAGGCATATCTGGATGTTACAGATAATAAAATCAATGAACCAATAGCTACTATTGTAGCAAATAAAATAAGAACTGATATATTGAAGCTTACTCAATTGACCTGCTCTGCTGGAGTTTCTTATTGTAAATTCATTGCTAAAATTGCCTCTGATATCAATAAACCTGACGGTATTTGTATCATTAGGCCACATCAGGCAGAGCGGTTTTTAGAAGAACTTCCCATTAGAAAATTTTATGGAGTAGGTAAGGTTACTGCAGCTAAAATGGAATCAGTAGGAATTCGATATGGGGCAGATTTGAAGAAGTGGTCAAAAATTGATCTTACTGAAAAATTTGGTAAACCTGGCGCATTTTATTTTGATATTGTCAGGGGTATTGATGATAGACCAGTGGTGACTTCCAGAGTAAGGAAATCTCTTGCTGTAGAGCGCACATTAGAAAAAGATCTGAGTACTATTGAAGAGATCACACCTCATCTTTATATAATACTGGAAAAATTTTATAAAAGGCTAAAAAAAACCAATTCTTATGGTCGTACAATCACTTTGAAATTAAAAACGCATGATTTTAAAATTCTCACGAGGAGAAAATCTAAAGCACATGTCATCAAGGATGATGAAGAAATCAAAACCATTGCTTTTAAATTGTTAAAAGACAATCAAAATAACTTTAAAAAAATCAGACTGATAGGACTAACTTCTTCAAATTTCGATGATAAAAAGCATACAGACCAAGACGGGCAGTTGACATTATTTTAATGATCCAAATTTAATTTGGATTGAGCACTTGTGGTCTAGGAACAAAGTGTCACACGATAATCTTGGTTACTCCAATAGAGAAAAGGCTCTTGGACTGCATCCAAGCACAAAATACGAGGCATGGTAATGTATACTGATTGCTTTTACAACGATGAGCCAGTTTAAAAGATCAAGACTTCGGTATACCTTACCTCAATATTGTAATAATCATAGAAAGGCTGAAGGGCCTTTAAACTGAATAGCCAAGGTCAACGCCCTTGGCTATTCAGTAGCGATTGATTGTGATTTAGCGGCATTTTTGACCAAAAATGATGGTAAATCTTTCTGGTTGCACAAGATAATGAGTACTTACTTTATTTTTTCGTTAGTATCATAAAGCTTTTTTACTACACGCTTATGCTCAGGGTCGATTTTTAGTACTTCAATAAAGCATTTTTGAGCGTCTTCCCATTCTTCCATTTTCATATGAGATACACCTAGGCTGTAATAAGATTTTGGTTCAAAGGGATATAATTCATTATTGATTTTAAATATTTGTTGCGCCCTTTGTAGTCGCCCTGATAATTGAAGCACAATTCCATAAGTATTGAGTTCGGAAACACCATTATTAAGTCTTCCAATATCATGAATAATATTATCATATTCAGAGTCAAATTGTTCGATCTCATAATTGTCATAAAAATCAATCATATACGACACAGCTTGGTATCTTGGTAAGGATGGTATTCCGGCGGCTATTTGTGCCACATCCATTTCCAATGAATTTATTGGCCTTTCCACTATTCTTCCTACCTCCTCTCCATCTTTACTAAATATAAAAGTAGGAACACGATGAATATGAGCACCCTTTTCTTCTCCATTTGGCCCTTGCTTATAATGATCACGACTTCCATGCAAACCTATTATTTTAATATTCTTTTCACTCAGATTTAGAGATTGCCACAATGAAAAAAACTTAGGTACATAGTTTTTACTATCGCCACACCAAGTACCAAGGTATATGGTCACATCCATTTTACTCAATGCTCTTTTATTTTTTATTAACGAAGAGTTGGGTTTATATCCTTTTATAGAGGCTTCATACCATTCTGAATATGGAGCTTTTAGCAAAGCCCCCTTTTGCATTTCGCCCCAAATATGTACAGCTCCTGATGCAGTTTCATATCTTTTGTTTTGTGAGAATACAGTGGATGAAAATGTTAATAGAAAAAAAATAAATACCCATTTCGACATGATAATCTGTTTTAAAGTGTTTTTTTGTATAAAATCACTGTTAATAATGACTCAAAATTATATCTGCTGTCACGAAATGCCTGTTAACTAGTTGTCAACGACTTTGTAATGAGATGTTAATAAAAATTATGCGAATTAATAGTTACTAAAAATTGAATGGAAAATTAGAGAATATGTATATTCGACTTCTGTTTTAAAAAATCAAGATGGGGCCTTAGCTCAGTTGGCTAGAGTGCTTGACTGGCAGTCAAGAGGTCACGGGTTCGACTCCCGTAGGCTCCACTTTTGTAACTTCTCAAGTGGCATTAATTTTGGTTAGAAAAAGCCCTTTTATTGCTATTCTGTCGCTATTTTCGTCTCAAATCCAAGATGCGGAAACATAATTGAAATTCAATAACACATAAAATAAGTGAGCAATAGCTCTGTTGTTAAAACGAAAAAGAGCTTTATTTGGAAAAAAAATAACAGGTTTGAACATCAAAAGCACACCATCTGAGTTACCCATTTATTATTATTAACGCATTGGGTTTATACCTTTTCTGACTTGGTTTCATATATCATTTCACCAATCAAAAGAGTCAATATTGCAAAAAATAGGTACATCATCATTTGTTGTTTATTATATCAATTGTAACAATACAATACATTGATAGTCAAATATATACAAATTAGTTAAATAATACATATGTAAGGTGTTAAATTCCTTTCATTCTTCTTTGAAAGCAAATTGAAACCTGTATAGGTAAATTTATCTGAAATCCAAACCATATCTGAACCCTTGTGTTTTAAGTGTTAAGAAAGTGAACATTATTTCGACGTTATTTGGCTTCTGATCAAGAAAGGAAAATTGGTGGTAGACGAGGTATAATGAGTATTTAGTGAACAAAGAACAGAAAAAAAAGAACGAGTATAGTGATAAAAGCTACGAGTGTAAGTTATGATATATTAACTCTGAAGTAAAAAAAAGTGTCTGCGAGCATCCATCGGAATCAGTAATGGTTATTTAGGTAATTATTTCACTCTTATTTACATAGTGTCTGAATGGAAACTGTCGAACTTTATGAAATAGAATATTTTGGATGAGAATTTAGTTTTTTGAAATTGGGTGATGCCTGAGTATCAGCGAGTTGAAAAAAATTATAATATTGCCAAAAGTACTATTTCTAATTTTGATGAGATTTCGTTCTGACACTACATATAATAGCAAGTACTATATCTTAGCTACAAATCCACCAACCACCGTGCTGCAGCTGTTCGGTTTTGCACACCTAATTTAGAATAAATATTTTGGGAATGCCATTTTACTGTATTGGGTGAAAGAGCCAGTTTTAGACCTACTTGTTTATTGGATAACCCTTTGGAAATATGTTGAAGTATCTCAAATTCTTTTTCTGATATTGGGCTTAGAGCAGCTGTATTAACCTGTTGAATAGTAAGGATTTCATTGTTTTTATTTCTTTGATAATTTGCCATCCCTATTGCAATACTTACTCTGAGATCCTCTTCTCTAAACGGCTTTAACAAATATGCAAGTGGGTTGACTTTCTGAGCTCTTTGTAAAGTATTCTGATCCGAATGAGCTGTAATGAAAATATAAGGAATACTGTATTTTTCATCAATTATATGGGCTATATCTATTCCGTCTCGGATTCCTTCTATATTGATATCGAGCATGATAAGATCAGGTTTCAGATTATGAATAAGATCTAAGACTCTTGCGCTATTATAAGCGGATCCTATTACTTTATGCCCGAATTCAATGAGATAATGCTCAATTAATTGAGAGATGACCGCATCATCTTCTACAATGAGTATGTTCAAGCTACTATTCAATTATTCATTTTTTAATTCTAATATAAAAATAGTCAATGGGAAGCGGAGCATACCATACAAAAGTATGGTAAATTGTGAGTCTTATATGTATAAGTTTAGCGTGAAGGATAATTTAACCACAATACAAATATCAAAGAGAAAAACATGAAAATTCTTTTTCGCATTTCGATGGTCTTGATCCTAATGATAGTATTTTCATCTGCTCTTTCTCAAACTTTATGGAGAGATACACTAAGGTCGATGCCTTCGGATAGTATAAGAATGGAATATTTGTACAATCTATTTACCCCCACTGTTTATGGCGACCCGAATCTTGCATTTTACATGGCCTCTGCTTATGACTCTATTGGACATATTTCTAATTCTGAAAATGCAGGAGCTACTGCAAAGAACATGTATGGAATGGTGTATTACGTAAAAGGAGAATTTTCTGAGGCCATTGATTATTTTGTAGAGTCAGTTGAATATTTCGAAGGCTCTGATGATCTTAGCACACTAGGCAGAGTGTATAATAACATTGCAACTTGCTATCAAAATCGATCAGATAATGCGAAAAGTACAGAGTATTTTGAAAAAGCACTAAACATATATGAACAACTTCAGGACTCCACTTGGATAGGAAGTATACACAGCAATCTGAGCCTACAGCACTTGTATGACGGCAAACTGGAACAATCCCAACACCACATTGACATAGCCGTTCCTATTCTGGAAGTACTAGAAAAAAAAGTATATCTGGGACTAGCATTGCTTAATAGAGGTAACTTAAAAATAGAAAAAGAGGAATATGAAAGTGCCAGAAAAGACTTTAACCTATCTATGGAATATGTGCCTGAAGCCATGTCACCATTAGCAAGAGCGGCTGCCCTTACTGGGATAGGAGCATCATATACCAGATCAGGAAGGCATAATCAAGCATTACCTTTCTTATTATCCAGTTTAGAGCTAGCAGAAAAAATAGATAATACTGAACAAATACAAGAAACGAATAAAGAATTATCAGACCTATACGAAAAGAAAGGAAATTATAGAGAGGCTTTGACAAGATATAAAAAGTACAATGAAGCCAAAGATTCTTCATTTACACTAGCTCAGGATGCTAAACTTGCAGATGCCTTGTCTAAATATGAATCAGAAAAAAAAGAACAACAGATCAATTTATTGTCAGCTCAAAATGAATTATCAAATATAAAATTAAACAGTTCGAGACGTGTTTCATGGATACTTGGCATAGGTGTAACTCTGTTAGTTGGTTTGCTTTACTGGTTATTTATTATTCACAAAAAATCACAAAAAACTGCCCAAGAAAAAGATACTCTCCTAAGAGAAATACACCATCGGGTAAAGAATAACCTACAAGTGATTTCAGCTCTACTTACTCTTCAGTCCGCTCATCTAAAAGATGCTCAAGCTAAAACAGCTCTTCAGGAAGGTCAGGATCGAGTGCAATCTATGGCACTGATACATAAGGACTTATACCAACATGACAATCTCAAAGGAGTCAATACTAAGGACTATCTTGAACAACTCATTTATAATCTGTTTACATCTTATAAAATACATGACTCAGATATAAGACTAATGACTGATATAGAGGATATACGGCTCGATGTAGACACCATGATACCTATGGGTTTAATGGTAAATGAACTTATCAGCAATGCCCTCAAACATGCATTTAATGAGCAGAAAAAGGGCATTCTGTCTGTTATTCTTAAAGAAAAGAATGATGGACTACACCTTACGTTAAAAGACAATGGGAAAGGAGTCACCGACTTGAATGTCCTGAAACAAAAGTCATTTGGGTATTCACTTATCTATTCATTTGCTCGAAAACTAGACACGGATATAAAAGTGATAAATGATGATGGGCTTCAGATTAAATTAGTAATTAAAAACTATACGAAGGCTTAGGTCATTACGGCTCCGCTCAATGACCTCACTCACCCTAAAGGTAGCTGAGCGGAGTCGAAGCCACAAAAAACTGTATATTAATATTCAACTTATTAGAAAATGCCCAAAAGATTCACATATATCTTAAGATGCTCTCATAACACCTTTTATACTGAAAGTAAAATAAAAATTGAAAATAGAGTAGAACAAAATAATAATGTCAAAGGGCAAATTATACATATAAAACAAGATTCGTTACTCAAATTTATGTAAAAGAGTACCCTTATGTCGCCATAGCGTTCAAAAGAGAAAAGTAAATTTAAGGCTGAAATCGAAAAAAGAAAGAGGCCTTAATAAATGATGACAACAACAATCTTAAATTCCTATATGGGGCCCAAAATGGTTCTCATTATTTCAAATATTTTGAAGATACTCATGTAGGAGTCATTTCGACTCCGCCGATAACCTTCTTCTTACATTTGGTGGTGAGCGGAGCCCAAGACACCCACCCATAAGTATGGTAATCCTACCCGTATTTTCCTCTATTTTTAAAAACATGAATGAAAAAGAAGTCATCATCTCATTATTAGAAGATGTATTCCACCAGGCTGATGAAAAAACAAAAGCGAACATTTGGAATATGAATATGCTCACTGATATAGACCAAAAAATGGATGAGCATTATTCCATAAAATCTAAAAAACTGAAAAATGAAAATATCTAATCGAGAAAACCTGCCTACCGCACAGGCTGGGAAGTACACCATCTCATTGCACCTGAATGTACCGCCAATGAGATAGTCGCACAACTTTACCTGCGAGCAAATTAAATTATAACGCATCGTAAAAATTTATTGTGGAACATGAGTTTCATAAAAGTAGTAGGGTTGGCTAGAAAAAATTTTGAAAATGGGATTTTACAAACTAGTGTTAGTGAATATCCGTAGAAAATATATTGCAATGTCATATCTTAAATTTGTCCTGTTAACCCTAATAATTCTAATAATAAGTAATCTCGCTCACTCCACTATTAAGAGTGAAACTACCCTTGCATTAAGGGTAGTACATGTGAATGCTGAGGCATCATTAGGTGGAAATGGTAAAACTTGGGGTCAGGCATATAGATATTTACAAGATGGGTTAAATAGCGCTGCAACACTAACAGGAATGGGACATACTGTAGAAATATGGGTAGCAGAAGGGAACTATTATCCCGATGAAGATGAAGCTGGGAATGTTACAAATGATGACAGAAACGAGGCTTTTAGAATGCTAAACAACACAAGTATCCTTGGTGGATTTAAAGGAATTGAAAATTCCAAATCACAGCGAAATTGGGTAGCAAAACCAACAATACTAAGTGGAAATATTCAGCAAAACAATAATTTACAAAATGCATTTCATGTAATTTATAACAATTACCCTATTGGAAATTCATTAAATAATAGTGCTGTATTAAGTGGTTTCGTTATCAGGGATGGTCGCGCTGATTTTAGTGGTAGTTCAGCCGAAAATGGTGGAGGTATTTATAATGTTTACAGTTCTCCAATTATAGAATATTCCACATTTCGAGATAACTATGCTGTAGACGATGGATCAGCAATGTATAATATAAATAGTAATCCAATTATCAGAAACTGTATTCTACATAGTAACTTTACCATAAGTTCTTCCAATAATATATACAATTTGAATAGCGATCTCGATCTTGTAAATGTGACTATAAAAAGTGGCAATAATGGCACAGATGGAATAATTAGAAACACTTCAACCAGTAAACTTGCTATTACGAATAGCATTTGTTGGGGCAATTCTACCTTCATTGTGAATGAGGCAACGTCATCATCTAACGTTAATTATAGCATTATCCATGGTGGGCACAGTGGTACGGGAAATCTGAACCAATATCCAAAATTTACAGATACGCTCTTGTTAGATTTTAGCTTAAACATCTGTTCTGCTGGAATTAATGCAGGGAACAATGCCTCTTCATCTGGTTCCGTAGATCATCAAAACATGACAAGAATTCAACATGGGACGATTGATATGGGTGCGATAGAATCATCTGGACATAGATTATATGTTGACAAAGATGCTTTTGGTGCAGATGACGGATCATCATGGACCAATGCATATATTACTTTACAAGACGCATTGTATTTTCTTGAATCATGCAATGGAAGCCCAGCAGAAATCTGGATTGCCGAAGGAACCTACTATCCAGATGAGGGAGGTATATCGATTAATAATAATCGAAGTGAATATTACAAAATGCAAAACTATGTCGGAATCTATGGAGGGTTTCTTGGGTTTGAGACCTCCCTTTCTCAGCAAATTCCTGCTACTTATCAAGTTTTTCTTAGTGGTGATATTAATCAGAATAATGTTCTCAGTGACAATTCATATCACGTAGTACGCAATGAATATACATCTGGAGATCAGCTTACTTCTTCTGCTATTATTGATGGAATCTATATTCTTTTGGGCAATGCAAATAATACTTCTTTTGGCACGAATAATTCCATAGGTGGAGGAATGCTTAATATTTATAGTTCACCTAGGATTAATGAATGCTATTTTAATCTTAATGAGGCTATTAATGGCGGTTCTATCCACAATATTTCTTCTAATCCATTGATAACCAATTGTTCATTTTTTCAAAACAAGGCTTCTAAAAATGGAGGGGCAATATTTAATAATGCAAGTAGCCCAAATATATCTTCATGCACTTTTATCCAAAATGAGTCTAATAATTCTGTATTTTCAGAATCTGGTGGAGGTGCTATTGGTCTTGCCCTTGGATCTAGTCCAATATTGACTGGTTGTACTTTTGTGTCAAATAAAGCAAGAACTAAAGCTGGAGCGGTATCTATAAGTGGAGGGTCGATCCCCATTTTTAATCAATGCATTTTTTCAGGTAATGAATCTGAACGAGGTGGAGCAATATATACAGTATCAAGTAACAATACATTTAATAATTGTCAATTTTCTACCAATAAGTCAATTCCAAGATTTCTAACTCAAGCATTCTATCATGGCGGCGCAATTGCACAAATATCTGGCAGCTCTACTATTGATGGCTGTACTTTTACTTCTAATCAATGTGAAGTACAAGGAGGAGCGATCTACATCGAAACCGGCAATGCAATTATTACTAATGATACATTCATCAGTAATAATTCTACATTGTTAAATGGTGGCTCAGATGGATTTGCTAATCAAAGAGGAGGAGCCATTTATGTGGGTACTGATGGTACAGCTAGTATCTCGGGTAGCTCATTTAGCACTAATTTTGCATCAGACGAAGGTGGAGCTATATACACTAGATCAACTGGGCTTACTACCATGGATCGATGTACATTCCATGATAACAGTGCAGATATCGGAGGAGGAGCTATTTACTGTACCAGTGATTCTAATTTAATCATAAATTCATTATTTACCAAAAATAACACTCAAGCTAGAGGAGGTGCAATATTTGTTTACGGATCTAATCCAAAAATCATTAATTGTACATTGTTTAAGAATAGTTCACCTTTTAATGAAGGAGATGCCTTATACTGTTCTAACAATGCTGCTCCTGAATTTGTCAATAACATTTCATGGAATTTTAACTCGGAGATATTTAATTCTTCTTCTACTCCTGTTCTATCAAACTCTCTAATAAAAGGTGGATACGCCGGAGGTTCATCCATTATATCTTCATACCCAGAGTTTTTAGATACTGTGAATTTTAACCTTCAACTCAAAAATTGTTCTCCAGCAATAGACACTGGAGATAATTTAGAGAATTTGACTACTCTGGATATATTATATGGCTCCAGAATCTATGACGCTAAAAATGATGGAACAGCAACAATTGACCTAGGAGCATACGAATTTCAGAGTACCTATTCTGCGGCATGCTGTACGGATCATCTCTCTCTCATGGGGATTATTTCCTCTGGCACCTATGAGGCTTCAATATCTATAACCTGTAACGGCACTATCACAGCAGGGTCTAACGTAATATTCAGTGCTCCTGATAGCGTCGTAATGAGTAATAATTTTACCGTAGAGTCTACAGGCACCTATGAAGTAAATAATATTGGATGTAATTAAAAAATACAGCTTTAGAAAATGAATGCTATAGTGTAACTAGTGCTCTGTCAAGCTATAAATATCGGGTGATTTGGAATCTTTTAAGCCTGCACATCGGTGAAAAATCACTCATTTAGCTCGCTAAAATCGTAAGTTTTCTGTCTTGTTCAGCCTCAAAATATTCATCAAATTCCACCCACCATTTAATACTTGACACAGCACTAGGGTTCGTTTTGTAAAAATCAAAGTTTTCATTCAGAGGATATCTCGTTTTTGTATACGATCAATGACTTTTTTTTAATTTAAACTTCGTGTAATAAATACTTTTCTTATTAAAAAATAGATTATACATTTGCACTCGCTTTGAAGAAGGC
>JAZGFD010000217.1:0-3003 GCA_036479115.1 Saprospiraceae bacterium
AATCACCTACTATTAAATCCCTGGGGCGACAGAATCAGGAAACAAGAGCATATAAATCACCATAAAAATTTTGGAGGCATATAAATGAAGCATTTAGAGAATAAGAGAGTACTGAGCCTAGTATCCAAGGCTATGGATACACTAATGATTGGAACTCTAGGATTAGTTCTTTCTGATCTTGAAAAACTTAAAGACGAGAGTAATGATCTTCAAATAAAATTAGGTTATGACCACGGTGTTACAGCAGGTTTGGAAATAGCATGCGATAGAGTTAAAGAAATAATTAAAAAAAGGAAATCACAATCATGAGGTGGGCAACCGGAGCATATAAAAGAAGACAAAAGAATCTAAACATTTGGTTTAATTGGTTTGCATGGTATCCAGTAAAACTAGACGGAGATACCTGGATATGGTGGGAGCCTCTAAGAAGAAGAATCTGTAGGGGTGCGCAAGGGAGCACATATTATACTTATTATTCTTTAAAAAATGTAAGACAGCAATACCTAGAGGCAAAGGAGAAAGCATATGATATGCCCAATATGTACAGATAAAATAAAAAGCAGCGAAAGATTCAAAGTGAAATACTGGAATGGTCATAAATGGGCCAGCTATGTTATTCACAAGAAACACAATCGAGCGTATAAAAGGACAAAACCATGAATTACATAAAAAAGTTAGAAAAAGAAAATAAGGCTATGAAAAGAGCCTTAGAACGAACAAACACACAAATAAAGTTATTTACTACTCATATTTTCAGTGACAAATTCCACTGTGGAAATGAGCTAGATGGATACATAAGCACAAATGACGTAGACAACCATTTAACATTAATTAGAAATGCACTTTATCACGAATAGGAGGCATTACCATGCATTTATTAATAATTACAGATTATTTAAGTAGAGAAGTTGTCCTTCAAAAAGAGAAAATATGTTCCATAAGTGAAACTCGTGGAAGAAAACTCACTGGACTAAAGACCAACAAAAATGTTTGGACAATATATATGAGCAATGGACCAAATTACCATATTACCAAAGATATGAGAGATCGTATCTGTTATGATGCGGGGTCTAATTTTACATAAAAGGAGCATTACCGTGAAAACAAAAACACCTATGCAAGAACATGCCAAACTGACCAAACGCATGGCTAAATTAGACAAAGAGTATGATTTAGCTGAGAGCATGCCCATAAAACGAGCAAGAATTTTGAAAAGAGCAGCAAAAACACAAAAACGATTGGATATTCTAGAAGGTAAATAATCCAGCGGAGGTAAAAACAAATGTCAAAAGAAAATGCAAGGGAGAAAGCCGCAATGAAAGATAATATTTACAGAGCCGGAGAAAAATATGCCTCAAAAGGCCCAAGCAATGACGAAAGACGGTCAAGATTTGCTAAATATGGATTATGCAGGGATTGTGAAAACTTTTCCTTTGCATCATCTGAATTTGATATTAGATTCTGTAGGTGTACAGCCTTAAGACTTTTTCTCAGCGGAAATGAACCCATTACTGAGTGTACGTCTTATTGGCAACGTGGGTCTATGAGTCTCTACGATATGATGAGTCAAGCTATAATTTTAGACTTATCAGAAAATGCACCACCCGGATTTATAAAATAAGGAGAATTACCATGAGTCTAGTCACTGTAAATAGTTTTAAAAACATAAAAGAAGTTTTGAGACAAATGACTAACATAGTAGACGATTACATTGAAGCTACTTATTACATAAAGCCAGAACACATAGTATGTCGGTATAATAACACAATGAAACTTCTAACAGAAAGAAATAAAAAGATTAGTGGGAGATTGAAGGGAGCATAATAATGATTAGATGTAGACAACAATTCAATATCAAATGTCTAAAATGCGACAAGATGGAATATGAAATGGTACGCATTGGTGTCATTTACATGTGTATGGACTGTTATCTAGTAGAATTCGGTAACGTATTATCTATTGACCCTAAATCAAAACTTGGAAAGAAATATTATAGGTGGCTTGACATTTATTCTGACCAAACAGCATAATAATATGAGCCAGACCGGCGCAAACAGGAACGGAAGGGAGCATTACAGTGGACAATGAAATAGTAAAAGTTAAGGCAGAAGTAAGAAATACTTTAAATCAATTAGACGAATTGATACGTATTATTTGGAGTGTCGCCACAGGAGTTGGTGGTTCAGCCTCTATGGGAAAAGATTTGTGGAAAATTAAAGCCAATCTACAAAAAATCTCAGACAGATTAGGAGCATAGTCATGAGTAATGGAATACCAAAGGATTTAAAAGAGATTTTTGACCATTTACATGAAATTTGGCAAGAAAACTATTTCAATGGTCATAGTGAGGGAAGAAACATTGATGTCCTTTTAACTAAAATAGATGGGCATTTGAAGCATTTCATAAAAACCAGATACAATATTGATTTAGATTCTGACAAAAAATCAGCAATGGAAAGTAATGAAGTTGAAAAAGTCGCCCTAAAAGAAACTGCCAGAGGGATGTTGGAATATTTTAGAAATAAATCAAGACAACCCCTATAAGGGAGGCACCCTATGTCAAGAAAAATAAACAATAAAAGATTATTAGGAAATACAATCCTGTATAGAGCGTGGGTAATCATTGAAAATATGCTTTTTCTATGGTTATTCTCTTATATTCTAATAACCTTCTATAGTCTTAAAATGGATTCTCTAAGTGGTAGTTTCACTATGTCCATATTTTGGAACATAATCAATATGGCAACATATTGGGTATGGCATTATTTCTTTTTCAAATGGTTCCATATGGGAGCCGGAGAAGAACGCCACAAAATGGAACATGAAATAGAATACGACGAGAATTTAATTCACAAATTACAGGCCGAAGTATTGAGACTTGAGAAGAAATGTAATGAAAAAATTTAGCATGGCAAACAGAGTAAACGACATATGGAGTCTTTCCATAGCACGCCTCAATAGGAATAGAGTAAATCTTCTAGCAAGAGAATTCCTATATAAACG
>JAZGFD010000218.1:0-4806 GCA_036479115.1 Saprospiraceae bacterium
AATAACAAATCCAGGTATGGCATATGTCAATGCGGTTGCATAGGCTTCCATAAAATCTTTTTTATTAAGTTTAAAAGTATCAATATTTTAACAACAATCTTGTAGATAACTCTAATAATTTGGAATATTTAGTCCTAAGATAATATCTCTTTTTACATACAACACTCCATTCTTTCTCTTCGGGTTGACTAATCCTGACCCTCCTCTGTGCTTTAGCCGAAGCGCTTCTTTTGTAAATAGAGGGTCGTTGGCAAACACAATATCATCAATATAATATTCCTTTATTTGAGGTTCCTTAATGAACATATGGATATGCTCTGGTATCTTTCTATTGGGATATGCACCGGGTCTAAATGTGTGTATTTCATATTTCCCGTCCTTTGCTGTTTTGACCCACCCTCTGTATATTCCATGTCTTTTAGCCCATCCTTTTTCATTGCCTCTTGATTCATATATACCAAGCCTACTTGTGTGGTATACATAGATAATTACATTTTTCTTTGGAGTTTTCCCATCATTTTTAAACACTGTGCCTGTAATGATCATTTTTTCATCTAAATCGTCATTACTCTTGATTTTACATTGTGCTGAGAGTATGGCATTACCATATTCATATATTGCCTCACAGCCCTCACACTCACCTCCTACAATTGTATTTTGATCTTGACTATTTTGTGATGAACATAAAATATAAATGCTACATAAAAGCATTACAAAGGCAACATTTTTTACTTGTTTAAACATCGCTAACAAAAGGATAATGTCCATCTTCATTATTAATGTGGAATTAAATTAAAGTCATCTAAACGATTATTCTGAAACAGTTCATTTGTAAAAATTCTCTCCTTTTTCAGCCATTTTTACCAACACATCTGGAGGCATAAACCGCACTCCATATTTGCCATGAAGATCATACATTCTATTGACTACATTCTGGATGCCCATACTATCCATAGCTCTGAAAGGGCCACCAGTAAATGGCATAAAACCCATCCCAAACACAGCCCCAATATCACCATCTTTAACATTTGCGATAATGCCATCTTGGAGACAATCTATGGCTTCTTTAAAGAGTAGCATTAGCGCTCTGTCCTGTATTTCTATTAAAGGCAATTCCTTATCACCATTGCCTTTAAAATATTGGTAGGCAGTAGAATCAATTCCTTTTCTTTTGCCTTTATCATCATAGAGATAAAAACCCTTTTTATTTTTCCTCCCTTTTCGGCCGTCTTTATTCATCTTAATAACGGCCTCGCTTATGGTCACTCCAGGTCTATCTTTAAAAGCAGCTCGGGAGCTTTCTGTCACATGAGCTACAATGTCCAATCCTACTTGGTCAGCTACTGTGATAGGCCCCACTGGAAACCCTTTTTTTACCATTGCTTTATCCACCACATCAATAGCCATACCTTCGTCTAGCATTAATAGACATTCATTAGAATATGGACCCAGTATTCTATTTACATAAAACCCTGTTCCATCTTTTACAACAATACAAGTCTTGCCCTGTTTTATACCTAAATCATAACAAGTAGCAATGACGGAATCTGCAGTTTTATCAGTTTTTACAATCTCCAAAAGTGGCATTTTGGGTACTGGTGAAAAGTAATGCATGCCTATTACATTCTCCGGTTTCTTAGCATGACTGGCCATTTCAGTGACTGATAGAGAAGATGTGTTAGAAGCAATAATAACATTTTTATTACAATTCTTTTCGATGTCTTCTATAATCCTCTTTTTTAGAGACATCTCCTCTAGCACCGCTTCTATTACAACATCAGCTGTATCAAAACTCGTATATGAAAGCTCTCCTGTTACATTGCCAATCTGCTGTTCTGCTTGAATTTTTGTTAATGATTTTCTTTTTAATCTCTTACTTATACTTTTCCAAATCTGCTTATATGCACCATCTACTACTTCTTGTTTGATATCTTTGAGCAACACATTAATACCTTTTGTAGCACTCACCTCCGCTATCCCTGCACCCATAAATCCTGCTCCAATTATACCAAGTTTGTTCACTTTTTTTGCCCCTTTATAAGGATTTTTTTTGTTATCATTCATGGCAAAGAATATAGATCTGAGTGCAGCACTCTCTGGTGTGAGCATGAGTTTTTCAAACCATTCTAATTCTTTCTCATAACCTGCGGTAATTCCATTTTTATAGCCTGTTTCCACACATTCTAGTATAGCTGGTATAGCGGGATAGTTACCCTGAGATTGTTTTAGGGCCATCTTTCGAGCTTGAGAAAAGAGAATACCTCTACCCAGTCTACTTTGGAGAATATTTTCGACAAAAGTCAATTTTGATTTTCTCTCAATCGGTTTATCAATCAGTCTCTTGGCCATCATCGTGGCGGCTTGCAGGAGCTTACCTTCGTCCGTAATGTCATCTACCAAACCATATCTTTTACATCTTCTGGGATCCAATTGTTTCCCAGTGAGCATCATATCTAATGCCTTTTGGATACCGATAAGGCGGGGAAGACGCTGAGTGCCTCCTCCTCCAGGAAGGATGCCTAATTGTACTTCTGGAAGTCCCATTTTAGTACGAGTAGAATTGGTAGCAATACGGCCGTGGCATGCCAAAGCAAGCTCAGTTCCGAGCCCTACACATGCTCCATTTATTGCCGCAACAAATGGCTTATTACTGTTTTCTAACCGCTCTAAAGATTTGTGGCCTTCAGCTTGAAAGGGCTTAAAGTCACCTTCTTTTTCTATCTGAAAAGCCTTAATATCAGCTCCTGCCATAAAATCAGGTTTGCGACTAATTAATACAGCCGCCTTGATATTATCATCCTCTTGAATACGAGGAAACAGCTCAGACATAATATTCATGACATCAGGAGAAACCACATTCATTTTTTCAAACTTATGGTCGATCCATATGATAGCGATATTGTCTTTTACTTCTATACTGAGAAAATCTTCAAATTTCATCTTCATTTCTTAGCCATTGATTTTTTTTACCAAATACTCCCTATTGAGAATAATGTGTTTCTTAACCCTCTTTTTTTACCCCTCTCCATGCATCCCTTCCTTTTCATACTCGTTTCACCAGCATGGCATGACCATGTGCCCCAGCAGCACAAGCAGCTAATAGGCCAAATTTTCCGCCTTCTTTTATCAATCTATTTGCTGTAGTAGTAACCAATCTTCCTCCTGTGGCTCCAAAAGGATGGCCTATAGAAAGCGACCCTCCCCACAAGTTAAATTTATCCATGGGCACTTGCCCCACAGCTTTATTTCTTCCTAATTTATCTTTGGCAAACTCATCAGAGGCCAATGCTTTTATATTTGAAAGAATCTGACCAGCAAAGGCTTCATGAAACTCAATTACATCCAAATCATCAAATGTTATTTTATTCCTTTTTAACAATTTTGAAGTGGCATATGCAGGGCCTAATAGCAATTCATCATCAAGACTCTGGCCTGTGAAAACAAAGTCTACTACTTCTACTTTTGGCTTTAGTCCCAATTCCTTAGCCTTAGCCTCTGACATTAGTAAAACAGCCGATGCGCCATCTGTAAGAAAAGAAGAATTTGCTGCGGTAAGTGTTCCGTATTTTCTATCAAAAGCAGGTCGCAATCGGGCTACTTTTTCTAAAGTAGAATCACCTCTTACACCATTGTCTCTATTTATATTTTTAAATTTAGGAGGAAGATGTACATCCACCATTTCAGCTGTGAGATGACCTTCTTCATGTGCTTTAGCAGCTAACTGGTGTGATCTCACAGCAAATTTGTCTTGTTCTTCTCTGCTCACTTGAAATCTCGCTGCCATAATATCACAATCACTACCCATTACTCGATTGGTGCTATATTCAGCTACAGCAGGCCGCTCAGGAACAAAATCAGAAAAACGCAAAGAAGTTAGAAATTTTAAATTGTCACCTATTGTCTTCAATTTTTGAGCTTTAAAGAGTTTTTTTCTCATCTTTCTTGGAAAAAGAATAGGGGTATCAGAGGTGTGGTCGATTCCTCCTGCAATAATAATATCACTCTGACCTGTCATGATTTCCAAACAGCCGTCAGAGATGGCTCTATTAGCTGATATACATGCTAGTGATACAGTGCGACAAGGAATAGTATTAGAAATGCCAGCAGTCAAAGCAGCTTCTCTAGCCACATTAGGAGTCTTAACATTAGATATCACATTGCCCATGATTACACCATCTACATCACGGGCATCAAAACCTGTTTTATTAAGGAGACCTTTTATTGCATATCCTCCCAATTGATACGACATCAAATCCATATAATCAGTACCTGATCTAAGGAAAGGAGTACGACACCCATCTATAATAACAACTTTATTCATGGCTTCATTTTTTCAAAGGCGGTAAGATAGGCTATCTGATACAAAGGTAGGAAGTAAAGATAAAAATGTTAGGTGAGATGAATTTTAATAGTGTCTGACAGAAAACTGCACATTTTTAGAATTTTACATATTTTTTATTTTTTCTGATGATCATATCACTCGAGAAACCATGAATTAGCGAAAAAATGAAATGATGCAAAATGTTGAATTTAAGTTTTTCGACCTTTATAGATTTTAGTGATTTCGATGCATTTTTACGTTAAGAACAGAACATTTGTTCGAGCAAAATCAATGTGATAACACATCACACTCTATTGCTAATTAAGGATGAATAAAATAGAAATGTAAAGCCAAATGTGAGTTTTGTTCTGTTTAGTAAAAATGTATTGAAATCACGTTAAGAAATCTATTTAGGGCAGTACTCTAAGAATGAAGCATAGTGCGCTTAAGAGGCAGTTATTTTTTTATCTGATTGAGGCTTGAAA
>JAZGFD010000219.1:0-3087 GCA_036479115.1 Saprospiraceae bacterium
AGTACATGGCTCGTGGTTAAATATTGCAGCATGTGAATTAAGTGTTCTGAATCGCTGTGGCTTAAAAAACAGAATAAAAATTGCCCAACAACTTAAAAAAGAAGTGAAAGCTTGGAATGAGTACAGACATAAAAAACAAAAGGGAGTAGATTGGCAATTTACTACTAAAGATGCACGGATAAAACTTAAACGCCTTTACCCGATATATCTTAGTTGACAGAGCACTAGTGCAGTGTCAAGCTATAAATCATGGGTGGTTTAGAATTTTTTAATACTGTCCTGCATTGAAAAATTACTTTCTTTTGCTAGTCTTCCCCAAAGCTCTTCTATGCCTTAAAAAAATGAGCTATTTCCAGTACAAAATAACAATTTTTTATCTGCCTGAATGGCATACAGGCCTCAAAAGCACTCACATGAATAGATACAAAAAAAAGTTATGATTTTCATCATAACTCCTTGATATTAAGTGTACCCGGAGCGGGACTTGAACCCGCACGATCTTGCGATCACTGGATTTTAAGTCCAGCGTGTCTACCAATTCCACCACCCGGGCAGGAACTTTAATAAATACGTTCACTAAAAAAGCCTTCTCTTTTAGAAGGCCTTTTTAATACAGAGCGAAAGACGGGATTCGAACCCGCGACCCCGACCTTGGCAAGGTCGTGCTCTACCAGCTGAGCTACTTTCGCGTTTCCATTTTTTTCAAAAGGAATGCAAATATATATTAATTGAATTTCTCAATCAAAATTCAATGTACTTTTTATTTTCGTTACTACTCAGGTAGCTGCTTTTGAATTGAAAAATCACTATTTTTTATCAATACAGGCTCATTTGTGCCCTAATAGCAGGGCTATTTCTAGTCTATTTGTTATTGGTGAATCTCGATTATATCCCCACATCTTCAATATGGAGTGATAATAGCCACAGGAAATCAGAAAAAGAGTTTTCTGTAACTACTCAAGTGGTGCCAATTTCGGGCAAAAATTTTTTTTTCTACCATATTTCAGCTATTTTTTCGTCACAGCTCTGCTATCCCTCAAAAATTAGTTTTATCAGGCAAAAAAATAACATTTTTTTATCTCAATAGCGCCCACTTGAGTAGTAACAGTTGTTTTAACAAAAATTGACCCTGCTTCAATAGTTATGTATTTCCATCTTATCAGATTTGGCTACACAGGTGGTGTGCTTTTGCAGTGAACTCCCTCCGTCGTAGTTATCTTCTTTCTAAGATCAAATTATCATTCCTGCAGCAACAGTATTATTACTGTTTTCATCAACTAATACAAAACTACCAGTAATTCTGTTCTTTCTATAATCATCTATAAAAATAGGTTTGGTCGTTCTTATTTTCACCCTTGCTATATCGTTCATGTTCACAGTAATATCCTCTTGAATTCGGTGTAAAGTGTTGATATTCAGGGTATATCTTACTTCCTTGATCATACATTGCACCTCTTGTGTAGTATGGCGAAGTGTATACCTTCCTCTTGGAAATTTCATATCAATATCATCTAACCAACAAATCATGGCATCCACATCCTGTGTCATTTGAGGGGTATTGTTAGGTCTCACTATCATATCTCCTCTACTCAAATCCAGATCATCTTCCAATAGCATAGTCACTGACATAGGTGGAAAAGCTTCTTCTATCTCTCCGTCATATGTGTCTATTTTTGAAATTTTACTCTTAAAACCAGATGGTAATAACATCACTTCATCTCCTTTTTTAAAAATCCCTCCTGCTATCCTCCCTGCATATCCTCTATAATCATGGTACTCTTCGTTGTTAGGTCGTACTACATGTTGCACAGGAAATCTACAATCAATAAAATTATGGTCACTTCCTATGTGCACATTCTCTAAATAATGCATCAAAGTTTGCCCATCATACCACACCATTTTTAGGGATCTATCCACAACATTATCTCCTTTTAAAGCTGAAATTGGAATAAAATGTATGTCTTTTACATCCAGCTTACTTGAGAACCCTGAAAATTCATCTTTTATCTTTTCATACACTTCCTCGCTATAATCTACAAGATCCATCTTATTAATACATACCACTATATGCGGTATTTGTAATAATGAGGATATAAAAGAATGTCTTCTGGTTTGCTCTACTATCCCATTTCTAGCATCTATAAGGATCAAAGCCACATTGGCAGTAGATGCCCCAGTTACCATGTTTCTAGTATACTGGATATGGCCTGGAGTATCAGCTATGATAAATTTACGCTTTGGTGTAGAAAAATATCTGTAGGCTACATCTATTGTAATTCCCTGTTCTCTTTCTGATTTTAGCCCATCAGTAAGTAGTGCGAGATTTACGCCATCTTCTCCTCTTCTTTCTGAGGTTGCTTTAATTTGTTCATATTGATCTTCATATATGGATTTGCTATCATAGAGTAATCTACCTATTAGGGTACTTTTGCCATCATCCACGCTACCAGCTGTAGAAAATCTGAGTAGTTCTGTATCATCTAAATATTCTGCCATTCTTACTTTTTTTCTTGAGGATATTTTTCCTCTTAACATCACTTTTCCTTTTTTACAACTTCTCAGTCAGTATGTTTTTGAGCACTTTGTAATCAAAATTAATGCTGACTGAATTATCTTTATATTAAAAATAGCCTTTTTTCTTTCTGTCCTCCATTGATGTTTCTGATCTCCTGTCATCTGTTCTGCCTCCTCTTTCTGTCATTCTTGTAGTGGATACTTCTTGTATTATTTTATCAACATCATCCGCATTGCTTTCCCAAACACCTGTACATGTCATATCTCCAATGGTTCTGCATCTTACCAACTTTTGCTCGAGAGTTTCATGGTTTTTGCGTTGTATGATTGGTGTATCTGCAAGTAGTGTCCCATCCCTTTCAAATACCAATCGCTTATGAGCAAAATATAGGCTCGGTAATTCTACACCTTCTTTTGCTAAATACTGCCATACATCCAGTTCTGTCCAATTGCTTAAAGGAAACACTCTAAAATGTTCCCCGTAATGTTTTTTTCCGTTAAAAAGATTCCAAAGTTCAGGTCTTTGATTTTTAGGATCCCATTGTCCAAATTCATCTCTATGTGAAAAAAATC
>JAZGFD010000220.1:0-7182 GCA_036479115.1 Saprospiraceae bacterium
AACTTCTTGCCTCCCCGAATTCTTAACTCCCTGACTCCCCGAATTCTTGACTTCTTGACTTCTTGACTTCTTGACTTCTTGACTTCTTGACTTCTTGACTTCTTGACTTCCTAACTTCTTGACTTCCTAACTTCCTAACTTCTTGACTTCCTTCCCCTTCCCCTTCCCCTTCCCTTTCCCTTTCCGACTCTCTCATCAACTTTTCCTTACTTTAGCCCAGTATGAAAAAAATGAATAAAATAAGTCGTAGAAAATTTGTGACAAAATCCTCTCTTGCGGCGTTTGGTACATTGCTGGGTGCTGATATTGTATATGGCTATCATTTACCGAGAGGCTTAGAGCCGATAGGAATTACTCACTTCTCACAAGGCAATCCTCTTGAAGGTAAAAGTCCGTATCTTACATTATTAAATAATCAGCCAATAAATGTAGAGGCAGAACCTCATCTGCTCAAAGACGACCTTACTCCAAATGATCTATTTTTTGTAAGAAATAATGGAATACCTCCGTTTAGAATAAATCCTTTAACATGGACACTTACATTAGAAGGAGAATCAGCAAAATCAAAAAAAACATATAGCATAGCGGATTTAAAGTCAAAATTTAAAAACTACACCCTCAATATCACTTTAGAATGTGGCGGTAATGGTCGCAAAGAATACAATCCTCCTGCCAAAGGAAACCAATGGAGCACTGGAGCCGTAGGATGTTCATCTTGGACAGGAGTAAAGCTAAGAGATGTATTAAGCGAGGTAGGCCTCAAATCCGACGCGGTTTATATAGGATATTATGGAGCAGATACCCACCTTTCTGGTGATCCTAATAAAAACAGCATTTCACGTGGAGTACCTATTAAAAAGGCAATGGAAGAAGAAAGCATGATAGCATGGGCCATGAATGGAGAAGACATGCCAGTACTTAATGGGCATCCATTGCGACTGGTTATTGGAGGTACACCTGCCTCTTGTTCTGGAAAATGGCTACAACGAATAGTCATTAGAAATAAAGTGCATGACGGAGCTAAAATGAAAGGGCAATCCTATAGAATTCCTTGCGAAACAGTGTCTCCAGGAACCAAAGTAGCCGATGAAGATATGTGTATAATAGAGCGAATGCCTGTAAAGTCTATTATCACAACACCTAAAACAGGAGCAATTATAAAACCTTCACAATCACTTACTTTGAAAGGTCATGCTTGGACATCTGCAAAGGACATTAAAATGGTGGAATATTCTATAGATTTTGGCATCAATTGGCAGTCATGTGATCTCTCTGTAATAGCCAATAGATATGCATGGCAGCAGTTTTCAGCAAAAATATCTTTTCCTAAAAAGGGATATTATGAAGTATGGGCGAGGGCCACAGATGATGAAAAAAACACACAACCTATGATACTTCCTGGTTGGAATCCAAGAGGTTATCTCAATAATGCATGCCATCGTATAGCCGTCAAAGTAAGTTAAGATGAGCGATAAAAATAAAATAATTACCAGTACACTATGGTCAATGCTAAATTCACTATTATTATTAATCATTTTTATCATCGTAGCCTTAGTATTATATATCCCGCTTAGTACATACATTAATGAATGGGGATCATCAAAATACACTCAAAAAGAATTGGCTGAACTTACTGCTGAAAGATTGTCAGAATATAAAAGTTCTAATGAGGTAGTAGATGGAATCCATGTTGCAACGGGTATGGTCTATGATAAAAATTTTAATACCGTAAAGGCTACATGTACATCTTGCCATTCCTCAAAACTCATAATTCAGAACAGGGCAACAAGAGATGGGTGGAAGGATATGATCGTATGGATGCAGGAGACCCAAGGCTTGCCTGAATTAGGAAAACTAGAACCAATAGTTTTAGATTATCTAGCTAAACATTATGCTCCTGAAAAGATAGGAAGAAGAGCCAAATTAGAAATTGTAGAATGGTATAATTTAGAAAGTGATTAAAAAGTAATTACTCAAGTGACATCAAATTTTTCACCTCAAAACCGCACCACCTGAGTGGTCACATTAAAAAATCAAATTATTTATTCTAATCAGACGCTCTTTTACTCGTTTCTCTGCTCATTGGTGATAAAACAACAAGCAATGGATGAACACCAAGAGCAATAATAGTACAAGACCAATACGTAGTATTTTGAAATACCCAAAATGGAATTACTGGTCTAAAATGTATTCCTTTTTTAGCACAGTCCACAATGCTTTTTTGTATTCCATAGTCCCGTTGATATCAGAAAGCTTTGGGCCAAATAAATACCGTCGATCACCCACGGCCTTTGTCTGAAAGTAACTATGCTCAAGGTTTAACCCAATATAGAGAGGTTTTATACCCAAACAAATTACTGAAAGATATGAATCAAAATGAGGCAAAGTGGATAATTTATATCTTTCATTTATGATAATAATATAGGTATTTTCTTCGGTAGAATGGATGGCGTTTAAAATATTGTCCAATAATGTTTTGTACATTATCTCCACATATTCATTAGTGACAACTACTAATAACTTACCATTTTCATTGCCAAAAGAAGTGACCTTGTCATTTGATTTGTCTACTATATCATACCGAGAAAAATTATAAAATGAAGGGTGCATATGATTATTCTACTTTAGAAAGACAAAGGTAAGTGAATTGCCCAAAGGCTTATAAAAATTGTATCTACTCAAGCGGTATCAATTATGGTTAAAAAAATCCCTTTTCTCTCTTTAGCAATTAACTATCAACTTTTCACTTGCCTGTTTGGCAGACAATTGAAAAAACACAACACCTGAGTAGTCACTAAAAATTTAATGTTGATATCAAATGAATTAAAATTCAATTTATAGTTTGAGCCTTCTCTGGAAACTAACATTTTTCATAAAAAGAATTTTTTTGGATGAATTTTGCACTTTTGCAGATTCGGTGGTGCCTGAGTATCAGCGAATTGAACAAATCGAAGATGTGGCGACGCAATCGAGATTCATCAACGCATAGCAATAAGTTGATAAAAATGTAATGTTCGACAAAAACAACTTTATTGATTTTGTGAGTTTTCGGAATAGACTCAAGTTTTGACTCAATTATAAAATTTCTTGCTTCACAATAGCAAATATTGCATATTAGTATTATTATAACTATTCAGGTGAAGTTCATTTTTTGAAAAAAATTTCTATCTACTATATTTCAGCTGTTCTTGATATAAATCGAAGATATGGCAACATAATCGAGATTCACTAACGCATAGAAAAATAAGTTAGTAATAGTCCTGATTTTGCATGTCAACTGGGATTTATCTGACATGGAAAGCAATAGTTATTTACCTGCCTGATAGGCAGACGTGCTTTAAAAGCGCTCAACTGATTAGTAATTTATTATTAAAAATATTATAAGGAATGCCGCAAATAAAAATCACTCCAACTGTAAAGTCCCAATTGACTAATGTTGATATGTCACACCCTCCTGCATTTGGGACGGTTTATTCTGATCATATGTTCGTTATGGATTACGAGGATGGAGTATGGAAAAACCCTGAGATCAAGCCATTTGACAACTTTACCATACATCCAGCTAATCTTACATTGCATTATGGTCAAAGTATTTTTGAAGGCATGAAAGCTTCAAAAAATGCAGAAGGCCACCCACTCTTTTTAAGGCCTGATATGCATGCCAAACGATTCAATTCATCTGCTCATAGAATGTGTATGCCAAATGTGCCAGAAGAACTATTTATGCAAGCCATAAGCGAGTTAGTAATCCTTGATAAAGGTTGGATTCCTACAGTACCTGATTCGGCATTATATGTGAGACCGTTTATGTTTGCCACTGAAAAATATATAGGAGTGCGGGCTTCAAAGGAGTTCAAGTTTGTAATATTTACTTGTCCGGTGGGGCCGTATTACAGCAAATCCGTAAGCCTTAGAGCAGAGCAAAGGTATGTACGCGCTACTCCTGGCGGCGTGGGCGAAGCCAAGACTGCGGGCAATTATGCAGCTTCTCTATATCCAGCTATGAAAGCAATAGAAGCTGGTTATGATCAAGTGATGTGGATGGATCCATACGAATTTAATTATATCCAAGAAGTTGGCACTATGAATATATTTTTCGTAGTAGGAGATAAGATCATGACGCCTAAACAAAATGGGGCAATTTTGAAAGGAATCACTAGAGATTCGGTAATACAGTTGCTGAAGGCTGAAGGACATGATGTAGTAGAAATGGACTTATCTATTAAAAAAATACTCAAGGCCTATAAAAAAGGCCATGTCAAAGAGGTGTGGGGTACAGGTACGGCAGCTGTGATCTCTCCTGTACATCAGATAGCATATAGAGAAAAAACCATGGATTTTGACCCTGATACTTACACTATAGGGCCTTGGCTTAAAAATAAAATAAACAATTTACGAAGTGGTAAAACAAAAGATCAGTTTGGATGGATAGTGCCCGCAGAAAATAAAATTTTAGCAGAATCTGTGTAATAATAGTGAAACCTGACATGATAGACAGAAGAAAAGCAATAAGAACAGCCATATTGGGAATAGGAGTAGCCACTACACCCCAAGTATTATTTGATAATTTAACCTCTGATTATTCTTTTGAATCGGAGATTAATAATGCCACAACCAATAAGACAGAATTTTGGAAATTGGTAAAATCTCAATTTAATTTTGAGGGAAAACTAAAATATTTCAACCACGGTTCATTGGGATGTTCTCCACAATCTGTCATTGATGCTACCGAAGAATATAGGCGTTCATTAGAATCATTTCCTTCAAAGTATATGTGGGGAGGGTGGAAAGATCAAGTGGATATGGTAAGGTCTCAGGCTGCAAAATTGCTGAATGCAAATAATAACGAAATAGCCCTGATTCATAATACCACTGAAGGTATGAATGTGGTGGCTGCAAGTTTAGAATTAAAACCAGGTGATGAGGTCATTGTAGGCAATCATGAACACCGTACTGCCACGGCACCATGGCTGTACCATCAAGAACGAAAGGGAATTAAAATAATAAGGCCTGAGTTGCCTTTAATTCCTCTGGAGCCAAAGGAGATTTTAGAAGTTTATGCTAATGCGATCACTCCAAAAACGAAAGTCATTTCCATGGTGCATCTTACCAATACAAATGGAATGATATTGCCTGTCAAAGAAATATGCGCTTTGGCTCGTTCAAAAAATATTATTACTGTCATTGATGGCGCCCAGTCATTGGGTAATATTTCATGTGATGTGAAGGATATTGGTTGTGATTACTTTACAGCTTCTGGTCACAAATGGCTGTTTTCCCCAAAGGGTGTAGGGCTTTTTTATGCGAAAGCCAACAAGCAAAAACTGCTAAAACCTTTCATAGCGAACTATAACTATGAAAAGAATGACATTTCGAGAATTGAAGATTATAATACGCGTAATATCCCTGACCTATTGGGTCTTGGAGCGGCCATGAAATTTCACAATATGATAGGACTGAAAAATAGGATAGAAAGAACATTATTTTTAAGAGAAAGATTTCTCGGTGGGATAAAATCAGATAAGAGTTTTAAAATCAAAACACCGCTTCATCCTCAGCTAAGTCATCAAATTATAACGGTCGAAAAAGTCGGGAAAGACGTTAAAAATGTCAAAAATGTGTTGTCTGAATCTCATCATATTGATGTGAGAGGTATGACTACACATGAATTAAATGGGGTAAGGATATCTATATCCATATATCATGACGAATCAGATATAGATGAATTAGTGCAAGCTTTGAGAAGTGCATAATTTTTGGGTGCTGTAAAGTGTCCAATTATGGGTGATTTCTGGGATATTTTAGCGTAGAATATTGTTGAAGAAATACTCCATTTAGCTGGTTAATATCGAGGTCTTTCGTCTCATTCATCTCAATCCAAGCCTATCAATTATCATTGAGCACACTACGAAAAAATTAAAAACCTAGGTGACTACTCAGGTACCTTTAATAGAGAATTAAGTTTGGACTATTTGCATCATAGTGGAGTGCATATTGAGATTTCTATTTCTCAAAGTATCACAAACAGACCTTAGGGTACAGAAGGCATGTTGGCCTGATTTAAACATGCCAGATATTTTAACCTTGACCTTAACCATTCTAATAGCACGTTTCAGAACCGATCTATGAATCCTGTAGGGATTAAATATTCGTAGGGTATGGTATGTATTGAAGAAATTCGACCCTATCGGGGTCGTATGTACCGATTAACGTCTATTTTTTATAATCATATGAACCCTTCAGGTTCAACTCTGGGTGTGTATATTCTCTGAGGCTGGCAAGTAAGTGTTTTTTACGTTTTGCCATTCCCAAATCCACCACTTCTTCCCATTCACTTTTTCCACGTTTCATCTCCTCCTACACCTATACTTTTCTTTATTTCTTCAAGTTTTTCATCGTAAACAAATTGGGATTTAGTGGCTGCTTTTAATGCATTGCTGATTGTCCCCACGCTAATACTATGGTTAAATACATTGGAAAAGAAATCTTTTAATTGATTAACTTCAATTTATCTTCTTAAATCAACCTGAGTAGTTACAAACCTAGAATGTTTCTATTCGTGATCCAAAATAATTCATTTTGTAAAAATCATCTGTTTTCAGAGTGGGCTCAACATTGAGTTTTCTCTGAAAACTAATATTTTCCATAAAAATCGCTTTGGATGAAATTTGCATTTTTAGAAATTCAATAATGCCTGAGTATCAGCGAGTTTAGAGAAATGTAAAGTTAGCCAAAAGCTTTATACAGAGTTTGCCGAAGTGAACTTATTTGATTTTGTGACCTTTCCGAGAGGACTCAACACTAATACACAGCACAGGGTAGGTTAAAAAAATAGGCTACGTTTTTCTTTTCTTCTTTTTAGCAGCTGGGAATAACACATTATTGAGTATCAGCCTATAGCCAGGTGATCTAGGATGAAGGTTAAGATCTGTCTCGGGATCATTTACAAAATGGCGGTAATCCTCTGGATCATGCCCCCCAAAAAATGTCCACGTACCAAAACCTCGAGTGCCATGAATGTACCTTACTTCACCTTCCACCTTTGTTTCTCCCAAGATGAGTACATCTGATTTGACATATTCTTTTTTGTAAGAAGTTGTTTGACCCATAAATCCTTTTACTGTACGCGTATGATTTTGCGTAAGCATGGTAGGTATCGGATCCCATTTTGCCGAAAAGTCA
>JAZGFD010000221.1:0-4040 GCA_036479115.1 Saprospiraceae bacterium
ATGCATCGAAATCACTAAAATCTATAAAGGTCGAAAAACTTAAATTCAACATTCTGCATCATTTCATTTTTTCGCTAATTCATGGTTTCTCGAGTGATATGATCATCAGAGAAAATAAAAAATATGTCAAATTCTAAAAATGTGCAGTTTTCTGTCAGACACTAAATACACAGATAGGCGCTTTTGAGGCTTCTCTCCCATCAGGCAGATAATATATTGTTATTTTTTTTGCCTGATATAACTCATTTTATGTGGCATAGCAGAGCTATAACGTAAAAACCAGAGTAATTACTCAGATATTCAGTAAGAAATCTATGGCTGATTTTAAGCCACATAAATAATTAAATGTAATTATGGTAAATCGCGATTTCAATTCTTAGGAAGAATCAATGATTTACATATATCAATAGTCTGAGGTTTTTTTTATCGTGACTACTCAGGTGCCATTAATAGAGAATTAAGTTTGAGTCCACTCTGGAAACTAACATTTTTTATAAAAAGAGTTATTTTGGATGACATTTGCATTTTTTGAGATTCGGTGATGCATGAGTATCAGCGAGTTGAGTAAAATGTAATTTTCGCCAAAAGAAACTTTTTTTGGTTTTGTAAGTTTTCGGAGTAGACTCAAGTTTGGACTATTTGCATCATAGTTGAGTGCATGTTGAGGTTTCTTTTATCAAGGTATCACAACAGACCTTAGGGTATAGAAGACGTGTTGGCCTGATTTAAACATGCCAGATATTTCAATCTTGACCTTAGTCATTCTAATAGTACGTTCAGAACCTTTCTATAAATCCTGTAGGGATTTAATATACGTAGGGTATTATTGTATTGAAGAAATTTGACCCTACCGGGTGTTGTATGTACCGATTATCATCTATTTTTTATAATCATATGAACCCTTCAGGTTCAACTCTGGATTACTACTAATGCGAAAATAGCTTGTGCCTTCTAAAAAAAATGTAATTTTTAAGTTCAAAAGCACACCACCTGAGTAGTCACTTTTTAATGTATCTCCTGAGGTGAGTACTTTATATCTTTGTATAACCAGAAATATTTTTCAATATTTTTAGTCAAATATGTCGTCAAATTACAACATTCACTACTCTACCAAAGACGTTACTCTTGGCTGTTCAGTTTAAAGGCTTTCAGTCTTTCTATGATGATTTCAATATTGAGTACATACCACTTGAGTAGTATAAAATAGCAGTAGAATGGAAGAAAAATATCTTCTTTATTCAAAATCGGTTCCTTCCTAATAGTTTCCAAAATTAGTCTTTTTCTTACCTCTTCAGCACCCTTACCCGTATCGATTTGGATATAGGTGTCCGGCTCTCTTTAGCAAACTGGGTAATGGGAATTAACACATTAGCCTCTGGGAAATAGCAAGCCAAATTTCCACGAGGAATGGAATAAGGGACTACATAAAACCTTGGAGCCCTTCTGAATGTTCCATCATACTCACTTTGAATATCTACTATTTGCAATTTCTTCAATCCGTGAACTTTCATATCATCAGGATTTATAAATAACACTCTTCGTTCGTTATAAATACCTCTATAGCGGTCATTTAGGCCATAAATTGTGGTATTAAATTGGTCATGTGACCTTATGGTCATGAGGAGAAATTCATCCTCATTGAGATCGTGTTGAGGAAGTGGACAATTGCTAAAATTAGCTTTGCCTTTCGGCAATGTAGAGAAATCTCCATCTCGAGCATTGTTAGGGAGATAGAAGCCTTCATTGACTTTTTGATTGTAATCATCGAAACCTGTTATCACCTCAGATATTTTTAATCTAATTGCACGATAGTCACTGCTTAAACCTTTCCAATCTATCTTGTATTTCGCTCCTAAAACGGCTGCTGCTATATGGCCTATAATGTCGGGTTCGCTCATAAGAGTATTAGAAGCAGGTGGAAGGCTTCCTTGAGAAGTATGTACTTTTCCCATGCTGTTTTCCACAGTGATTTTTCTAATTTTACCTTCTTTTTCATCTCTTTCTGATCTTCCTAAAGTAGGAAGAATCAAGGCCGTTTTACCTGTTACAAGGTGGCTTCTGTTAAGTTTAGTGCTGATCTGCACAGTGAGGTTACAGTTTTGTAACGCCTGAGCCGTATACTGGGTATCTGATGCAGCCGAAAGAAAATTTCCACCTAGTGCGATGAATATTTTTGCCTTATTCTCATACATGGCTTTTATAGCTTCTACCGTATCATGACCTTTTGTTTTGGGAGCATCAATGCCAAATGTCGTTTTCAGTGCTTTTGCCATTGCCGGAGTTGTTTTATTTACTATTCCTACCGTGCGATCTCCCTGTACATTACTGTGTCCTCTTACAGGGCATGTACCTGAACCTTCTTTTCCAATACTTCCTTTGAGTAAAAGTAGATTGACACATTCTTTAATATTATCCACTCCATTTTTGTGTTGTGTAAGTCCCATTGCCCAGCAAATGATGATTTTTTGAGCAGGTGCCAAAAGATCAATGACATGATCTATTTCTAATTCTGAAACTCCACATTGGTCTATTAAATCATCTATATTGTATCGCTTAAGATCTGCCAGAAGCTCATTGTAACCTATGGTTTTTTCTTTGATAAAATGATGGTCAAAGATTCCTCCAACCTCATTTTCTTTAGCAGATAACTTCTTTATTATTGCTTTTAATAATGGTACATCTTGATTTATTTTTACTTGCAAGAAAAGATCTGTTATAGCCGTGCCACTTCCCAACATGTCGCTTACTCTTTGAGGATTTTTAAATCTTCTCAGCCCAGCTTCTTCTAATGGATTAATGGTTATTACTTTTCCTCCATTTTCATTTCTTTTTTGAAGTTCCGAAAGCATTCTGGGATGATTTTTTCCTGGATTTTGGCCTATTATTATAACCACGTCAGCCTTGTATACATCATCGAGTTTTACTGATCCTTTTCCAATGCCTAACGTTTGTGATAAAGCTACACCACTCGATTCATGACACATATTGGAACAGTCAGGCAAGTTATTGGTACCAAAAGCTCTTGCGAAAACACCATACAGAAAAGCGGCCTCATTACTAGATCTTCCAGAAGTATAAAATATAGCTTGATCAGGAGATTTTAACCTGTTCAGTTCAGTACCAATTATCTCAAAAGCATCCGTCCATTTAATTGGTTTATAATGAGAGCTATCAGCATTAAGCAACATTGGCTGGGTAAGCCTGCCATTTTTGCCTATTTTATAGTCAGACCATTCCGACATTTCTTCTACGGAATGCGTTCTAAAAAAATCCGGAGTAACACGTTTCAATGTCGCCTCTTCAGCCAGTGCTTTTGCACCATTTTCACAATATTCACCAAGAACTGATCTCTTGTCATCTGGATCAGGCCATGCACATCCTGGGCAATCAATTCCTCCTTTTTGATTGAGTCTTAATAAGGTCTGAAGTGCTCTTATTGTTCCCATTTGCGAAATGGCATGATCAAGGGCTACCTTTATTCCCAGTGCCCCAGCAGCATAGGTAGAAGGGACAGTAACTTTAATACCAGTAGGGTTTTCTGATGTGTTAGGGTTTACTTTTCTACTTAATTTTTTCATTCAAATGATTAGAGATATAAATTATAACACTTTAAAAAAATGTGGTAACTGTATCTGTAACAGTATCTGTAACAGTAACTACTCCGGTGGAGTCAATTTTGGTTAAAAAAATATTTTCATTATTCTTCGGTTATTTTTATGAAAATAGCTCTCCTGTTCTTATAAAAATGAGCCTCGTCCAATAATAAAATAACAAATTTTTATCTCAAAAGAACCCACCTGAACAGTTAAAAAATGTAAATATCAATGATATACGAAATATAAAAGTAATTACTCAATATCTTTTGTAACCAGAAAGATTTGTCATCATTTATGGTCAAAAATGCCCACAAATCACAGCATTCACCACTCAACCAAAGGCGTTGCCCTTAGCTAATTGGCTTAAAAGGCCTTCAGCTATGGATACTTCTGGGGACTGTGGCAGGAATAGGATTCTTGACAAAATATTCAATTGTATTTTTT
>JAZGFD010000222.1:0-4871 GCA_036479115.1 Saprospiraceae bacterium
TAATTTGATCCTGAACGAGGCAAAAAACGCAGTCATAGCAGTAGATATGGCGAGTATTTTTAACAAAGAGCAGGTTCAAAAGATGCCAAAGTTACCCGTCAATTTATCCTTGACAGAGCACTAGGTACAATAATAAAATAAAAAGAAACTGCCGTTCTAAGAAAGAATGTTGGACAAGAGCTTGGTCGTAATCATATAAGTCGGCTTCACTCCATCAGTGCCTAGGCTACCTGATGCTAGAGTGCTCCCAGTTTCTAATGGATTATCAGAAGCGTAATAGGCATATGAAAGCTGGATATTTTCGCCCACACTTTTTCTAATTTTAGAGGCTGCTTGGATGGCTTTTTGATAATGTGCCCCTTCCATTTCCAATCCTACGGCTTTCCATGATGATTTTAAAAAATACCTTAATATCTCCTTGTTTTGTAAAGAAGTGCCTAGTACTGTAATCATTGGCCCTTCATATACTCCAAGGCCTTGACCTTCGAAATCTGCAGCCTTTAACTGGTTGTCAATAGGATAATTATCCGCTGACCCTTCAAATATGTGTGCTGTTGGGATCATTATATCGCCTTTCCCACCTTCCAGAATACCGGCTTTGCCCATCACACTTATAGATTTTACATTTAGCGAAAGCCTTAGGTCGTCTATTTCGTATACCTTCAACAGTTCGTCCATCACTTCATAAGCTTGCTCTCCAAAAGCATAGTCCATTACAATTATTGATTTTGAATTTTTAGAAGTTTCGGAGATATTGATTTCACTGGGCAGTAATTTTCCATCCAGTTTATCACAGTTTATTATCTGTACCGATATATTAGCCCCTGTTTCATCTTTTATTTCAATAAGGCCATTGGCTCTGGCATATTTGAAAATTGCGAGTTGAAGTTTTTCAGTTTTGGGCGAACTCAATATACTTGCTATTTCTTCTATTGTCTTGTTGGCATATTTTTTTCCTAATGCAGCTTTCGCAAAGAGAGTATTTACTACACTGTGCATATTAGCACTTATTACATGGATATCACTATCTAGCTGATTCCCTTTATGTAATATATTTTTGATGTTATTGGCCCATAGTTCTCCATAAATATGGTGGCCTAATCTTGCTCGCAGACTAGAAGAAAATCTAATTTCTCGGTCATTTTTATCAAAAAATTCTTCAAAACTTCTCTTACCCAACCAGTATACTATTTCAAAAAGAGAGTTGACCCCTTTACTATTTGAAAAGTCTTCAACGGCTCGTAATGTTTCGTTAAAATTTCTTCCTAATAATGTGCTCAAATAGGTAGTGGCAACTTCGTGATTAAATTCTTTTTTCGCATTAATTCTTTGAATAATTTGTTCCAATTGTGTCCAAGATCTATTGGGGCGATTTTTACTATCCATTCCATTGCTTCTGATCTTTTCAGCCTCAATGTAAAGGAAGGTAAGATGGGTAAGTACATCATAAATGTCACTCTTACCTCGAGTCATCTCAATATACATCTGTTCATCATCTATCCTGTAGCAGTTTCTCCGTCTTTTGGCAGGCACTATGGGTTTGAAATCAGATGTTTCTAATCCTTCTTTTGCTATTAATTTGATATATCGGCATTCCTCTATCCCTATAGGAAGTCTTTGAAAAATGTACAACAACCCACCTATTTCAATTTTTTCTTTATCAGCAATGGTACCATATATCTCAGGTTTTAAGGCCAACATCGCCTCCATCATAGCCTCACCAGAAATTCCCAAAGGTTTATAATGTCCTCTGATAAAAAGGTGACGCATAGCGATATAAAGTCGCTGAATAGCAGCTCGGGAAATTTGGGCTCTCGTAGGTCTTTTTTTGGACATTAATATATTTCTATCTTTCTTGTTGCAATCTTATTGCCAGATTTTACTGATAGTATATAAATACCGCTTTGTAGGTAAGATGGTATAGTAAATTGACCTTGATTAAAATCTCTTCTTGTAAAATTATGGGTAAAAACTTTTTTACCCATAATATCCATCATTTCTAATGTCATTTCTGCATTTTTCACATCATAAGAGAGAGTAAATTCCATGCCTTTTTCTACAGGGTTGGGCGCAATACTTAAGATTTGAGACTGATCTACCTCAATTTCTTTAGTAGAAACTATCGTTCCATCAAAATATCTGATCGCTTTACGAAAGGCCTGAATACCTATCTGTTCTCCTATCACCCTGCCCGGGGCATCATCAATAGGAGGATGAATGCCTCCCCATATTCTCGAAAGACTGGTTTGATCAGAAGCATCTCTGTAAGTAGCCCATTGTAATATTACTTCTTCTGATGGGCCTTTTTCAAAAACAAGGAAACTGTCTTTTTCTGCAACAAACTCACCGATTCCTCCAGGGAAAAATGGATCACCTGTGAGCAAAGTCATCACTTCTGCGGCTGCCCTAGAAAAAGTAGAATGCCCTGATACATAGCCAGCAAATGGAGGCGTCACAAAAGTGGGTCGCTGATATGGGTACCAATTTTCTGCTAATATCCAACCTACACCAGCTACATCTTCCTCTGGGTTTTCAATAAAGTCAGGCCCCTTCCAAGTAAATAGTTTTATTTTTCCTACATGTTCGCTTGAATCACCTGCCAGAGCATCTTCAGTACTTACTTGTTCGACGTATCCTTCTATTAAATCAAGGCCTCTGGGGTTATAATTTGGAGCATTTTCATCACTACTCTGGCCTATTTCTGCTATACCCCTTATGGCAGAAACTGGCCTTATATAATCATACCACCCCTTTATGCCCCAAGCACTAATGGTACAATCATGCATTGCTCCAGCTAAAGTCAAATATGCTTTTACATCCCATTCTAGTGGATCCAGTTCTTCGCCTTCACCTTCTAGTTTTCTTTTGAAATCAGGGTGATCTGTCACGGAGTTATGTATTGTAAACCAATGACCTGGAGGTGTTTCGGAATCAGGGCCATCTGCCCAAAACTCTGCCAATACACGGCCATAATCGCCCCTCAGCACTATATTTGGCTCGTAGGGTTGACCTGTGATGGGGTTCATTGCATGACCTCTACTAGCATCTCCGCCATCAATAAAATTATAAAATGAAGGCAAATCTTCAAAGCGTCGCGGTAAGCCATTGATATCAAAATTACCTATAGAACTAGGAGAAATATCAATCATCACTCCGTCATTAGGATCGTGGTGTGACCCCCAAATACTAACCATGCTATTTCCCCATTTATATGCTGCTGATGATGCATCGGTACCTTCCTCACTTAGCAAGACAGGAGGGCCAGGATCGTGGTATACCTTGTATGTAAATCCATCACGTTCATAGGTTTGCATATCTTCTTCTTTTAGTGCAAAAGGGGACACATTACCCCATTCGGGACCTAAAAACTTTGGAGTCTCACCTACTATTTCATTTCCACTTTGATCAATGAAAAGTTTCAATGACAAAGGCTGCCATCTGTTAAGGTCAATGATATTAGGGTTGCCAGATTCCTGAACAGAGAGTGGAGGGTTTATTGGCTCATAGTATAAATTATTATAAAATTCATTTTCATTAGATCCATCCTGAAATCCATATTCAATAATTCTAGCAGCTATATAGTTGCCCAAATGTGCAGGTACGCCTGACTGATAAGTGGTATCTCTATTACGGATATCATAGCCTAATTTACTGAATAAATCATCAACGGCAAAAAGGGTCTCAAACCTTCCTGGAGAATTGCGATACCTGTGAAATAATATTCTGAGTGCAGCGTAGCTCATTGCTTCCTCCTGAGCAGCTTTTATATCTTCAGGCATTGGTATTTCTTTAAATGGGATGTTGAACCCATGAACGTCACGACCCAACATATACTGCTCAGCCACAGCGTCATAAGCCGCCCAACATTCATACATGGCTATAGAAATGTGAAATAAATTTCGTGAATGTACTGTGGGTCGAGCAAAATCATTCCTTATCGCATCTAAAGTTAATTCATTCCATTGTCTTGCTACCGAGTGCTGGCCTATGGTTTGAATAGAGCTAAATAGTAGAATAAAAAAAACAGTCCTTGTAATTGGTAATTTCATTGTATTTGTCGTTTCTGAGACAAAGGTAGTCACATGGTGTTAATTATTAATGTTATTCTAGGAAGAAGGCAAAACCTGTGCATGCTAAGAGACCCCCCTAAACGATATTTGCAACTAACAGAATACTTTGAATAGTCAAGGGCAACGCTCTTGGTAGAGTAGCGATTGTTGTGATTTGGCGGCATTTTTGACTAAAAATGATGACAAATCTTTCTGGTTACAGAAGATTCAAAAGAAATATTAATTCCTTTCAATACTTCATTTTGACCAAATTATTTTTTAGTATCTTATAATTTGATCATTGTAAAATGGAGTTTAGTTAATTTTCGCCGCCCTCGCACCCCTTTTTTTGGGGCTAGCCAAAAAAAAGGGGGGCGAGGGCCTTTTCAAGGCAACAGCATGCTGTTGCATTTTTTTGTTAAATTCAAGAACATATAAAAGAGCAAGAATGGCAAATGACGGATATCTGTATTGTGTCACTTCAAATTTGTAGAAAAGATATTTTGATAATAAAATAAAAACCAGAAGAGCTATGGTATACCCAACCATTGGGTACACTCCTGCTTCTTCACACCACCTGGGAAGACTTTTTACTTTGTAAAGAGGTTAAATAGTAATGGTGTCCGAATAAATAAATAAAAACCGAGTCCATTTCTGGACTCGACAGCTATCTTGGAGTCGAAAAACAAAACAACACAGCATTGAACAAAAGTAAACATTTCGTCGGACAGCCGATTTTCAGTCAGGTATTAAAATTAATAGATAGATCAGAAGTAAATAGAATAGCACGAAACACAGGAAGTGACCGCTATTATAAGACAT
>JAZGFD010000223.1:0-3611 GCA_036479115.1 Saprospiraceae bacterium
ATAACCCTATATATTTTACTATTCTAAAATTTTTCAAATTCTATCTGATTAATTTTTCAAGATGCAAATTAAGTGTATTCTATGCTTATATGGCTTAAAGAAGTCTTAAAGAGTGTCTTTATTTTTAAAAATAGTTGGCTTAGGTTGTACCTGTTCTCCTGTCTTTCCAAATCTTCGTTCCCTAGATTGATAAGAAAGTATGGCTTTATAAAATTCTTCTTTGTTAAATTCAGGCCACAGTACATTGGTAAAATACAATTCACTATAAGCCAGTTGCCATAACAAATAATTGCTAATTCGATGTTCTCCACTAGTGCGTATCATCAGCTCAGGATCGGGCATATGAGCAGTCTGAAGGTAAGATTCAAACTGGTCATGAGACAGTCCTTCTGGATATTGAGAAGCATCCTTCATGGCCTCATTTGCAGCATTTACTATCTCCCATCGTGCACTATAGTTGAGAGCTAGGGTGAGGGTCATCCTGGTATTGTTTTCTGTAGACTTTATCCCTTTGATCAATGATTCATATGTATCTTTTGGCAGTTTTTTTAAATCTCCTATTGCTTTAAGCCTAATATTATTTTCATTGAGTGTTTTTAGTTCTTTCTTTATAGTCTGCACAAATAATTTCATCAGGGTATTGACTTCAAAAGCTGGGCGTTTCCAATTTTCTGTACTAAATGCATATAAAGTGAGGTAAGGCACTCCCAATTCGGCAGCACACTCTGTCACTTCTCTGACTGCTTTTACTCCATTTCTGTGCCCAAAAACCCTAGGATTGTTTCTTTCTTTCGCCCACCGCCCATTGCCGTCCATGATAATGGCCACATGTTGGGGGAGATTTTGGAGGTCTATTTTCATTTTTATACTCATGCTTTCGCAAACTTAATGAATTGACAGTCTTTTGCACGTATAGTTTTGTATCGTCTTGAGTTCTATTTCTGTCTAATATAAAACTATCCAAGACTTCTAATTATATCATTGAGCCACTAAGCAAAAGTACTTTGTAGCATTTCATTTGGTATAAATTACCTTCACATCTAATTATTCTACTATTTTTAGCATCTATACAATAATTTTTGACAATGCTTTTTCTAGGAAACCGTAAAAAACATATTTCAATTCTTTTATCAATAAGCGACTTGGTTTTATACAACTCCTAAATTTTAGCATAGTTTTTTCCCAATAAGGGATAAAAATAAAAAGACGTATGAATAAAACATTCTTTGGTCACCCAATAGGACTATCTACATTGTTTTTTACAGAGATGTGGGAGCGATTTTCTTACTATGGTATGAGGGCATTGTTGGTCCTTTTTATGACAGCTCCGCTTACCGAAGGAGGTTTGGCATTTAATGAAGAAACGTCAGGGGCAATATATGGTTTATACACGTGTTTTGTCTATTTATTGGCTCTTCCAGGAGGCTGGATAGCAGATAGATTAATAGGAGCTCGAAAGGCCATTTGGTATGGGGGTATTATAATAATGATAGGCCATTTTATCCTAGCTATTCCAAATCAGACTTCTTTTTTTATTGGATTGGTTTTCGTTGTAGTAGGCACAGGGTTGCTTAAGCCCAATGTGAGTGCTGTGGTAGGAGATTTATATTCAGATGACGAAGCTGCTAAAAGGGATGCTGGGTTTTACCTGTTTTATATGGGTATAAATATTGGGGCAGTGTTAGGTCCACTCCTATGCGGATATTTTGCCGAAAATGTAAATTGGCATTTGGGATTTGCTCTTGCTGGGTTTGGTATGGCATTGGGATTAATCCAATATCGCATCATGGCTCCTAATCTTGGAGAAATTGGATTAAAACCAAATATACTATCTGATAGCAGTGATTTTCAATCTACAGGAAGTGGGAAAATGGGAATCCTATTTACACTGATAACTATCGGTTTGTTAGCAGCATTACAGATGACAGGTGCGATAAATTTATTTTCCGCAACGGGTTTAGCCGAGGCTACAATAATTCTTATTTGTCTTATTGCACTATCTTATTTCTCGTACGTGCTGCTTGCTGGTGGTCTTACAACTGAAGAGAAAAAAAGGGTAATTGTCATTTTTATACTCATCATTGCAGCTGCAGTATTCTGGTCAGGATTCGAACAACATGGATCATCATTTAATTTGTTTGCGCAGGATTTTACAGATAGAACAATAGGGCCTTTTGGAATGCCGCAATTCGTTGGGCCTCTTGTAGCTCTCGTGATGTTTGGTTATTTTATTATGACTTGGGTAAAGCACATCCTTAATAGAGATGACCTTTGGGTGTTTCTCAAATATGCATTATTAGTGGCAATAGCAATGCTATGTATATTCCTAGGATGGTTTTTCTATAATATTATAGGTGGTTGGACAATACCTACTACTTGGTTTCAATCTATTAATCCATTTTTCTTGATCACGTTGGCACCAGTATTCGGAGCCATTTGGATGATGCTATCAGCGCGGAATCTTAACCCTCGAACACCTATAAAATTTGCTATCGGATTGATACTTGTTGCAGTTGGTTTTTACCTTATGGTCATCGCGGCTAATATTGCTGCTCAGGGCCTAAAAGCTGGAGCCTTTTTACTTATTCTTACTTATTTTTTACACACCTGTGGAGAGTTGTGTCTCAGCCCAGTAGGGTTGAGTACCATGACTAAACTGGCACCTAGGAGATATGTGAGCCAGATGATGGGAATGTGGTTTGTAGGCACCGCTGCCGGAAACCTAGTAGCAGGATTAGTAGCAGGAAGGTTTGACCCAAATGATTTAAGTCAAATGCCAAATCTCTTTATGAATTTTGTCTACTCTGGTATAGGAGTTGGCATATTACTTATTCTACTTTCTCCTATTCTTAAAAAATGGATGGGGAAAGTACATTAATTACAATCTATTAGAAGCCAACATTGAATTAATAAAAAAAACATAATGTCAGATCATAAACCATATATAGGTAATGATGTCACTCTACCAGAGACTACAATAAAAGCATTCATATTGGGTGCGTTATTGTCCATGGTTTTGGCTGCAGCCAATGCATATTTGGGCCTATTTGCTGGGCTTACTGTGTCAGCTTCTATACCTGCTGCTGTATTATCCATGGCCATATTGAGATTGTTTAAAAATCACAATATTTTAGAAAATAATATTGTACAGACAGCGGCCTCAGCAGGTGAATCATTAGCAGCAGGAGTAATTTTTACTTTTCCTGCTTTGGTATTAATGGGCTATTGGGCAGAATTTAATTATTGGGAGACGACTTTGATAGCTCTTTGTGGTGGTGTATTGGGAGTACTTTTTACTATACCGCTGAGATCGGCATTAATTGTAGAGCAAAAACTTCTATTTCCTGAAGGTGTTGCTACTTCAGAAGTATTGAAAACAGGAGAAAAAGGTGGAGATTCAGTAAAATATTTACTCTATGGGTCTATCGTAGGTGCTTTGGTAAAAATCATGGAATCAGGACTAAAACTCTGGACAGGAACAGCCGAAGCAGCAGCAACTCCTGGAGGGATTTATGCTTTTTTTGGAATGAACTTGTCTCCAGCTTTAATAGCCGTGGGATATATCGTAGGCATCAATGTAGCCATACTTGTTTTTGCAGGAGGAGCAATCA